>DATKNJ010000200.1:0-3862 GCA_035541395.1 Anaerolineales bacterium | reverse complement strand
GATCCGCGTATTCGCCTGCAATAGAGGACTCCATGGCTGAAAACGTCGCAAAACTCTCTGTTGAATCCATCCATGAACGTCGTTCCCCGACCGTTGAGGCGTTGCGTCGGTTCTTGCGCCATCGCTCTGCACAGGTTGGATTAATTTTGTTGGCCTTTATGATCTTTATTGCGATCTTTGCTGGCGTCCTCGCTCCTTACGATCCCATCGTTCCATTGGATAATGTCACTCGCCGCGCCGCACCGTGCATTCATTTGCTCGGATGCCCGGCTGACAAACCAGAACATTTGATGGGGATCGACGGCAACAATCGCGATTTATACTCGCGCATTCTGTATGGTTCACGCTTGTCTTTGCAAATCGGCTTTGAAACGGTTTCATTCGCGATTGTTGTAGGAGGCCTGCTCGGCGCGTTCTCCGGGTTCGCTGGCGGCTGGGTGGATAATCTGATCATGCGCATTATGGATGTGCTGCTGGCCTTTCCTTCCTTACTACTGGCCATCGCTATTGTCACCGTGCTCGGCCCAGGATTGATCAATGCCTTGCTTGCGATCGGCATTGTTTCCATTCCCATTTATGCGCGTCTCGTACGCGCCAGCGTGCTCTCCGTAAAAGAGCTGGATTATATACAAGCATCGAGGGCCTTGGGAGCTTCGCCGCTGCGGCTTTTATTCCAACGGATTCTACCCAATGCGTTGACTCCACTCATCGTGCAGGGAACGCTTGGAATTGCTACCGCGATCCTGGACGCCGCTGCGCTGTCCTTCCTCGGACTGGGAGCCATCCCGCCGACTCCTGAATGGGGCTTGATGTTGGGCGAGGAACGCAACAGCGTTTTCAACGCTCCGCATTTGGTGTTCTTCCCCGGCGTGGCTATTATGCTTGTCGTGCTGGCTTTCAACTTGATCGGCGATGGTTTGCGCGATGCGCTCGACCCGCGTCTTGCGCGTTCAGGCTAATTTTTTCGTAAACAATAAAAAGCGACGCGATATCGCGTCGCTTTTTATTTTCTTGAAACAAGCTGACGACTCAGCCGAATAAGATTCCCCACACTGCCAAACCAGCGAAAATAATGAACGCGACCAATGTACCTGTGATTACATCGCGCATTTCACGTTCATCCACCAAATGCAAAAGGGGAGGGATTCCTTCCACACGCCAGCGCGGACCGGCAAACCACGTGAAGATCAATCCGCCCAACAATCCACCGATATGTCCCCAAATATCAATGCCCGGCAACAAATCAAGGAACAGATTGACCACCACCACAAAGACTACATTCCCGATCATTCGCCCGGCTTGTTTGCCAAACAGCTCGCGGTTTTGAAACAGAAAAACGCCTTCCGCCGCGATCAAACCAAAGATGGCCGTCGAAGCGCCGACCGAATATCCGTTATCGTTCATCATGATGAACGATAAAACGTTGCCTGTAAAACCTGTCAACATATATAGCACCAGGAATCTCCAATGCCCAAAATGACGTTCGAGGCCCGGGCCGAACAAGAACAACGCATACATGTTGAAGAGAATATGCGGAATGGACGCGTGCAAAAAAATCGGTGTGATAAATCGCCAGATTTCCCCGGCGCGAATCGGCGCGTTAATGCGCGCGCCATAATATTCCAGCCAATCTAGGCCAGGAACCGGCGAGTTATACAAAAGCACTTGCAACAGATACACCGCGATCGTTAAACCGAGAATCGTATACGTGACGCGGGGAATAGCAACCGGCAATTGAAGCCGGACCTGCTGGGTAGCGGGAGCAGGCTGAGGCGTCGGTTCGGAAGCGGAAGAGTCGAGCGGAGAAATGGGAAATTGAGTCACAAATCCACCTTGCGTTGTTTTACGCGATGATGTTCCGCTTCGATGATAGCGCGGATCACATCCACCGTGTGGTCAAGACGAAAATCATGATTTACGATCACGTAATCAAAAGCCTGAATGCGTTGGAGTTCTTTGCGCGCTGTGGCAATGCGCAATGCCAACTCTTCGTGCGTTTCGGTTTTGCGGTCGCGCAAACGGTTGACAAGTTCGTCTTCGTTTTCCGTGGTGATGAAAATCAGCAGCGCGTCGGGCGCCAACTTGCGGATTGTTTCCGCGCCCTGCACGTCGAGCCGCATGACCACATCCTTGCCACTAGCCAACGCCTGCCGCACTTGTTGTTTGGAGTTGCCTTTGTAATCGCCATATACAATGGCATATTCGAAGAGTTCATTCTGCTCGATCATGCGTGCGAACTCTTCTTTCGAGACGAAAAAATAATCCCTGCCATTCACCTCGTTGGCGCGTTGCGGACGCGTAGTGGCCGTGACCACAAAATGAAAAGGCAGGCCGCGCTCTTGCATACGCTGCACAACGGAATCTTTTCCCGCGCCAGACGGGCCAGAGATGACAATCAATAGCGGATTAGGTTGAATCGGTACAAATTCGGGATCGGAAGCCATGAGGATATTTTACCAAAGAGACCGAGTCGCATCCCTCCGCCCTGACCGCATTTCCGTTAAAATTGAGATATGCCCACTTACGATTACACCTGCCTCAACTGCGGCCAGCGCTTTGACGTGTTCCTCAGCTATAGCGAATACGGTGTGAAGGAAGTCCTTTGCGCGCATTGTAGGAGCGCAAATGTAAAGCGACGGTTGAATCGCATTCGCATGTTGAAATCTGAAGAGAGCCGCATGGAAAGCATGGAGGCTGGCATGTCAGATTTTGAGAGCATGGAAAACGATCCGCAAGCACTCGGTCAAATGATGCGGAAGATGGGGAAAGAAATGGGTGAGGATCTGCCGCCCGAATTCGATGAAGTGACTGACCGTCTCGAGGCTGGTCAAAGCCCGGAGGAGATCGAATCCGCTTTGCCCGATTTAGGCACGGGTGATGCGTCCGGTGGAGACGAAGGGCTGTAAAATGTTCGAAATTTTGCGATTCAAAATTGATTCATAAAAAATTCCCCAACTTTCGTTGGGGAATTTGCTTTTGGCACTGCGATGAAAGTTTATCGGCGCTGACGGCCACCGCCAAACGAACGTCCGCCGCTTTCTTCGCGCGGGCGAGCAATGCTCACACGCAAGTCGCGGCCGCCCATACCTTGGCCATTCAGCATACTAATGGCCTTCTGAGCCTCAGCATCCGAACTCATCTCAACAAAGGCAAAACCCTTGGAGCGGCCGGTCTCGCGGTCTTTAATGATCGCGACCGAGGTCACTGTGCCTGCCTGCCCAAACATTTTGCTCAACTCCTCTTCCGTAGCTGAGTAGGGCAGATTTCCAACGTACAACTTCGATTCCATAATTCTCCTGGCAAAACACCCGTCTCTGACGGGTCTGTGAAAAAATGCAGGCGTCGGACGACCTCGGAAGAGGATCAGCCAAACCCCTGTTGACAATGCTTTGAGTATATCACAGGGCTATTTGCTTGGCACGGATTTTTCAAGGGTTGCGCGGTGTTCTGCGAAGTGATCGGAAGTGTCGCCGATCACCCAATTCAGCACCGGGCGTTTTTGGGGATCATCATAAAAACGCGGCTTGAGCAAATCTTCAAAGGGAATGGAATTTAACTTGGTAATCAACCTTTCGTAAACCTGTTTCAATTCATCCATGACTTCATCTGTGAAACGATTCTGATTCCGCTCGAAGAAAATCGCATTGACTTCGTCAATATCAAATCTCTTAGCCACTTCTGCAGAAGTTCCCCAAACTTCCTGCGTTGGAAGACGGTCCAGATGAATGCCCATCATGGATTTCATCCATTCGGAGAGATGCGCCAAATTGTCTTTCGGCGACCAGCCACCGGCATCCGGTATGACCATTTGCTTGTCATCCAATTTCGAGACGACCGCTATCAAAGCTTTCCACTCGCGTTC
>DATKNJ010000199.1:0-21018 GCA_035541395.1 Anaerolineales bacterium | reverse complement strand
TGGCGAAGAGATTATAAAATTCCCGGCGCTCTTCGTGAATGGCATCCGTTAGTGAAAGTTCAAAAGATTGGTTGATCATCTTCTTTGCCGCGCGGACTGCCAGCGGTGCGCGCGCTGCGACCTCTGTCGCCAGCGACAACGCTTCTTCTAAAAACTTGTCGACTGGAACGACGCGATTGATTAATCCAAACGCGAGCGATTCCTGTGCAGATAGCGTGCGATTGTTGAGAATCATTTCCATGGCGATGGTTTTACCGACCGCGCGCGTGAGACGCTGTGTTCCGCCTGCGCCGGGGATAACGCCAATCGTCACTTCCGGCTGACCAAACTTCGCTGTCTCTGAGGCAACGATCATGTCACAAGACATGGCCAGTTCACATCCGCCGCCCAACGCCCAACCGGAAACAGCCGAAATGACCGGCTTTGTGATGGCGAGAATCCGTTCGAAGACTGCAATCGGATCGTGATCAATCATATCCTGTAAAGTTCTATCTGCCATCTCTTTGATATCCGCCCCGACTGCAAATGCTCTTTGACTCCCCGCGATTACCATCACATGGATTTGTTCGTCCTTGTCAAATTCATCCAACGCGTCCATGAGCTCTGTCAATAATGCGTAATTCAACGCATTCATCGCCTGTGGACGATGGAGTGTAATCAGGCCAACGTGCTCACGAGTCTCTGTCAGAATATTTGTATAAGACATAAAACGCTCCTCGAAGAACGCTGATGTTTTATTTTACTGTAAATAGAGAAGACTGGAGAACTATGCAGAAACGATCGTCGGATTTGAATCGGTGATGGTTGTTGTTTCACCGTTTGGGAATGTGATCATTGTGCTTTCTGGCCCGCGCTCGACGATTAGCCCTTTATATTTAATCGTGACCGGCCATGGGAAAAGATTTTTTCCTTCCAAACGCACGCGCGTAGGTGAGATTACCGTCACGCCTAAAGCTTGCAAAAACAAGCCGAGTGGTGCGAAACCATTCAACGCGTTGCGTTCGCCAATGCCTGCACCGCGCTCGGCATGATATCGTTGATAGAACGCGTGCGTCTGTTTCAAACTTTGGATGACCGCATTCATCAAATGCGCGGTCAAGCGCGATGCTTCAGTGCGAAATCCATATGCGAGCAGGCCTTCGCCAATCAATTGATTCCAGGGTAAGTGAACGCTCATTCCAACGGTTTCAGCTTGCGGGTCCGGGAGAAGCGGGAGCGCGGGAATCCCAAATGGGCGGTCGAATCGTTCCGCGTCCAGCACGGTGCGCCCGATCATAGTTTGCGCGTGCTGGCGATCCATCATGCCCGCCCATAATGGTAGAAGCAGCGTGTGATCTTCGGCAGTCAGGTCCACAGTGCGGACAATGACTCTATCTTTTTCGTTCAGACCGCTGGCTTTGACGCGGCCGACGCGCATGTAGACATTTTTGCTGGTCGCGACCAATCCGCCGCTGTGCCATTGGAATTGATGCCCATCGATCACCTCAACATCGCCTTTGATGGAAAACTCACCGATCTCGATTTTTGGCCGCTTCGCCGCGGGACTTTTGGTTTGAATCTCGATCAATAAACGGACCGGCCGCTCGAACTCGGCCTTCGGTCGAATTATGGCGCTTCCGCTTTTGGTGCGCCCGATGATTTTGCCCGGCAAAGAAAAACCGGTTTCACGATCGCGATAAGCATAGAGCGCGGCGCGCGCGTTCCACCCGCTTTCCAGCGCGGTTTTTAACATCTCGCCCTGTGCCTTCAATAAGGTGGCTTCGTCTGTTCTAATTAATTTCTCCGCAATGCGAAACAGGCAATTCGCTTCGCGATATAGCATGGCGGTCAATGCCGGACTTTGCACAGTGGAGATATTTACGCCCTGCGACCACGGATGCCAAACATCGAAGAGCGGACTATCTTCAAAGCCGGTCTGCAAAAGATGATCCCATTCCGGGATGCCATTGCGATCCTGATCATGTTCGGGCGAGAACCAGGCCCAGAAAAAGATTTGAAGCTTTGAAAAGATTTCTGAAAGGAAGGCTTCATCTTCACTAGCTTGATAGAGCCTCCACGCCAAACTTGACAACATCGGCGCGGCTAATAATTTGCTGCGTTGGCCACCGAGGCCGGGACGATTATCCACTTCGCCGCGTTCGGTTTGTGCAGCGAGGAAGTTGCGAAGCACATCTTTTCCCAAAGTTTGCATGCCGGGCAATAAGCTGGCGATGTAATAACTTTCGAGCGGTGTTTGCCCGCTCCAGGCGGGCGGATAATCGGAACCATCACCTTTACGTGAGAACCCTTGATCGGGTTGACGCGAAATCACGAACGATGAACGCGGCAGGTTTTGATTGCCGCGGAAGATCAGGCCCAACGCGGCGCGCTGACTAAAAGCGAACGCGGCGTCCCAATCCTTATCACCAGTTTGAATATCGAAGACCGAGGCCTCGTCGAGCAATTCGATTCGGGCGCGTTCGGCTTCCCAAGCGCGCGCGGCCGTGTGACGTGCCGCTTCGAACGAGGCGGTTAGATTCTCTTTGGCGGCTTGTGCGAAGGTGAGTTGACGCGTCGCACCGGGACCCAATTCGAGGTCCAGTGCAAGCGAGGGGTGCGCGCCAGGCCCGGGCTTTGGGCCGCCGGTCATGAAAACGACCGGAAACAGTCCACCCGTTTGACCGGCCAACACGTTGACAAGTTGCTGTTGTACGGGCGCCAGCGACTGACCATCGAGCGGAGCCAGCGCGCCGCACACTTCGAGTCGGATTTGGCGCATGGCGGTACTTTGATTGTTCAACGTAATGCGCCCAGCCGCGACTTGCGATTCAGGAATCCAATACTCTGTGTTGACGTTTAGGTTTTCGAGCGGCGAAAATTCAAGCCATAAAAAGTTTGGGTAAAAACGGCGTAAGCGCGGTGCGGCGACAAACGTCGCCGGGTCTGAAACGGTTTTCCCATTTTCGCTGAAGCGCAGAAACAAACGCATCGAGCGCGCCCGCAATCCGTATGTGGTACGAAGTGAAAGGGTGGGCGGCTCGCCGGAACCAATCTCCAATTCCCAAATATGGTCGTTGGTGTATTCTGGTGTGCAAAGACGAGAATCCGCTGCAATGGTGAGATACAGTGGATCACCGAGGCCAAGTGACCAGTCACGCATGGTCTTATTGTACGGGCAGACTGTCAAGAGGTCAAAGGGTATAATAACCATTCAAAACTTAACGGGTTATAAGAGTTTATATTCGGAGGTGATATGACAGGGTTATATTATGAAGAATTTCAAGTGGGTCAGAAAATTATTACAGTGGGCCGCACGATTTCCGAGGGCGATATTTTTAATTTTGCCGGGCTTTCCGGTGACTACAATTTAATTCATACCGATGCCGAGTACAGTAAGAACAGTATGTTCGGCCAGCGCGTGGCGCATGGATTGCTGGGCGTGGCAATTGTTTCCGGTTTGGCGATGCGCACCGGAGTGATGGAAGGGACGGTGCTGGCTTTTCGCGAGATCAACGAGTGGAAATTTATCAAACCCATTTTTATCGGCGATACGATCCATGCTGAATTAACGGTTTCCGAGACCAAGCCTTATCCACGGTTGAACGGCGGCGCGGTGTCGATCGTGTTCGATGTGAAAAATCAAAAGGAAGAAACCGTTATGAAGGGAACCTGGGTCGTATTGATGGCGTCTAAACCAAAGTGATGTTTTGTTGCTTTGAGGTTGAATGACGAATCCCGAACCTGAAGATCCCCGCGAACGTTTACGACGTTTGCTATCTTCCGAAGACGAGACTTTACCGGATCTTCCCACCGACTTCAAACCGGCGCGGACTCCCACACCTCCTCCTCCGCCCATATCTGATTCTGATACACCGCTGGTCCAACCGGCCCTTGACCGCGATAACATGCCGTTGCCGCGCCGCGTCGATCAGATCGACATGGACGGGACGCGCGTCACGCCTGCGGCGTATGAGCCAACCACCGGTCGGCGTCGCGCTCCAACGCGCATGACGCAGACACCTCCACCGCCTCCACCATCCAGCAATTCTTTTTTTAACATTGATCTAAGTAATTTCAACTGGAACAATATCAATTGGCGTGGCGGGCTTGGATGTTTCCTGCGCGTCCTGATCGTAATTGTTTTTATTGTCGCGATTGTGGGGTTATGCCTTGGTTCGCTTGCACTCTATCAATATTATTCGATTGCTCGCACGTTGCCGTCAATAGAAGACTTGCGCAATCACGCCTCTCAATTTGAAACCACACGCATTCTGGATAGCAAGGGCGATTTGTTGTATGAGATCCTCGATCCGAACGCGGGCCGTCGCACGTATGTGCCGTTGGATAAGATTTCGCCCAATGTGGTCGCTGCGACGATTGCTACAGAAGACAAGGATTTTTACAGCCATCCCGGCTTCGATCCGTTAGCGATCATTCGCGCTTTGTGGCAAAACTATACCAGCGGTGGAACGGTCTCCGGCGCGTCGACCATCACGCAACAACTGGCGCGGTCTCTTCTGCTTTCGCCGGAGGAACGCACGCAGCAAACCTATCTGCGTAAGACGCGCGAGATCATTCTCGCGGCGGAGATTACGCGTCGTTACTCCAAGGATGAAATCCTTGAATTGTATTTGAACGAAATTTATTATGGCAATCTTGCGTATGGAATCGAAGCCGCGGCAGAAACTTACTTTGGCAAAAGCGCGGATCAACTAACGATCGGTGAGGCTGCGTTTCTGGCAGGTTTGCCTCAATCGCCTGCGGTGTACGATATTTACACCAACCGCGATGCGACGTTGCTTCGCCAGCAACAAGTGTTGGTGCTGATGTATCAGCTCGGCCAGGAACGCAATTGTATCGAGGTCAGCAATAGCCCATCGCCTATTTGCGTGGACGCGGTGGCAGCCTCCAACGCGGCGGATGAGATCAAAGCATATCAATTTCGCCCGCCAGATGTGAATATCCGTTATCCGCATTGGGTCAATTACATCCGTGAATTGTTGGAAGCACAATATGACCCGCAGACGATTTATCGCTCGGGATTCACGATTTACACGACTCTCGATCCCACGCTTCAAGACGAAGCCCAGAAATTGGTGACCGATCAAATTGCGACCATGGCCGACAACAACGCGCACGATGGCGCGCTGGTCGCGATCAGACCTTCGACGGGCGAAATCCTCGCGATGGTTGGTTCACCAGATTTTTACAACGACGCGATCTCCGGCCAGGTCAACATGGCCACCAGTCCGACGCGCCAACCGGGCTCTTCCATCAAGCCGATCAATTATGTCGCGGCTTTTGAAAAAGGTTGGACTCCTGCCACGTTGATTTGGGATGTCCCTTCTGAGTTTCCGCCATCCGGCGATCCGAATGATACGCGTCCGCCGTATAAACCTGTCAATTACGATGGCAAGTTCCACGGTCCGGTGACGGTGCGTATCGCGTTGGCCAATTCCCTTAACATTCCCGCGGTCAAAACGCTTGACTTCGTTGGCGTTTATGGCGATCACGGCATGGTTGCCATGGCGAAACGGCTCGGCATCACCACGTTCACGCGCGACGATTACGGCTTATCGCTTACGTTGGGCGGCGGCGATGTGAGTCTGTTGGAAGAAACCGGCGCGTATGCTGTGTTTGCCAACGGCGGACAGCGCGTGCCGCCAGTAGCGATCAGCAAGATCGTAGATTATCAGGGCAATGTGGTTTACGAATACAAGCCACAGCCCGGTGAACAAGTCATTCGACCGGAACACGCGTATTTGATCACTTCGATTCTCTCGGATAACCAAGCACGTTCCATGGAATTCGGAACACACTCTGTGCTCAATCTGCCGTTTCCCGCCGCGGCCAAAACCGGCACGACCAATGACTTCCGCGATAACTGGACTTTGGGTTACACACCTGATTTAGTGACCGGTGTTTGGGTGGGCAATGCCGATTACACACCGATGGTCAATACCACCGGTGTGAGCGGCGCGGCGCCGATCTGGTCGCAGTTTATGCAGTTCGCAGTGCCCTATGTGAGTGGCGGTCACCCCACGCCGTTTGTCCGCCCGCCAGGTATCGTAGACAAAATCATCTGCGCGCTTTCAGGCACCGAACCTTCGAACACTTGCAAGCAGGAAATCACTGAGGTCTTCGCCTCGGACCAACCTCCGCTTCCCGCGGGACAGGATTTGGTTCGCCGCGTCAATCTCGATATGTGGACTCAACTCGAAGCTTCGGATGCTTGTAATGATTTCACTGAGAATCAAACGGTACTGAATGTGACCGATCCGTTTGCGCGCGATTGGTTGCAATCCAGCGGCGGCCGCGCCTGGCTCGATCAAAACAATCTGCCGCGCAACCCAATCTTCGCGCCGGATCGCGAATGTAAAGCCGATGATCCGCATCCGCAAATCAGCTTTGCCCTCAATGATGGCGATGTGATTACTTCGCCATCGCTCACCATCAAAGGCACGGCTGCGGCCACCGGTTATTTCAAATCCTGGCAATTGGATTATGGTCTCGGCGACAACCCGGATCAATGGACGAACTTGGCCTCCCAAAATAATCCGGTTCAAAATGATACGCTCTACACTTGGGATTTATCCAATGTTCCAAACGGGACGATTGCTTTGCGTTTGACAGTCTCTGGAAAATATGCGGACGTCAGCCGCGTCATTCATTTGACCTTGAGTCTGCCGACGCCAACCCCGACGATCACGCCGACCAATCCGCCTCCGCCGCCTACTGCCACACCGTTTATTCCAACAAATACGCCGACTGCGATTCCTCCCACCAATACATCCACGCCTATGCCGCCTACCGCGACAGCGACCGCAGCCTCGACTCCATAATAGTTAATCTATCAACTTGGTGCCACAGAGTCGCGGAGTGCGCAGAGACAGCCTTTAAAGACTCCGCGATCTTTGTGTTTTGACGGCGAAATTTTTAGCTAATTACAAAATCGAGTCGAGCGTGGACTCGCCATGCGTGAGCACGTAGAAACTGCGTGGACTTTCTTCGCGCTCGAAGACAAAATCTGTGATGAGATAACCCGCGTGAAATGCTGTTTCGAAAACCTCACGCGAGAAGAAGCGCCAGTCGCGGGCGAGAGAGAAGTTTGAGTCTTTTAAGGCTGGAAAGTCACTGGGAATTTCGGCCAATAGCAAACGCCCGTTGAGGGGAGAGAAATGCTCGGGCGGGCGCGGCCAATTATCGGGTCCAGAATGAAGTGTATACAAAGGCTGCAAATCTGCTTTGGAGAATCCTTCTAGAGTTAACGAAGGACGAGCGCGTTTTCCGAGTCGCCGTTCCACGCGACGCGTGTTGATCCACCAATCTACTTGAAAACGATCCGAAGGCAAACCGGCATTGAGTCCATCGCGCATATCGCCGTATTCGGAACGGCGATATGTGTTGCAGACCGCGCCGAGGCGCGCGATGTTGAGATGCGCGTTGCGGCTGAGTAATGGATCATATGTCCACGTGATGTGATCCAACCCTTGATGGCGAACCATTTGCCATTGCGCGCGTTTGAGCGCGAAGCCAAGACCGGAATCGCGATGATCAGGATGAACACCCATCATGTGCGAACAATGTTTGGCGCGCGGACCATCCGGCGTGGCTTCGATGCCGGGAAAGCCGAACACAAATCCGACGATTTGATTCTCAACGAATGCGCCGAGCACAAGTCCGCCATTGTGAACGGCAGTAATAAGCAAATGCGCGGGGACAATATCCGTTTCACTGCCGGGCCACACTACACTTTGAAGTGTCTCGACAGTGTTCATCTCTTCCATGGTTTCAAGCAGGCGAATGATAGGAGCAGGCATCAGATTTATTGAGGCAAACGAGGAAAGCGTTGACGCAAATTCTCGGTGAATCGTTTGCGCCTTGTGTTGAACCCATTTGCGAAACGCGACCACCAGGTTTGGCGATGCAAGTAGTTGAGTCGGTAAGTGAAACGGGCAGGCATCAAACCAAAACCGCGCGCAGTCGAATCAGCGGGACAGGTACGGCTGACTGAAACGTAGTCGATCCAAAAAGAGGAAGCAGGAAAATTCGGTACAAAACTTTCGAGGCTTACCACCAGATTGCGCAGTGTGATCGGGGAAAGTTCCATGAGAAAGCGCGGTGCCTGAACGATAGGCATGAGAATTTCCAAGATTTGCCGCACCGTGAAAAATTCACTCCCGCCCACTTCATACACTCGATTGATCGTTTCGGGATTTTGCAGAGACCAAATTAAGCAGGTCACTAAATCCTCAACCCAAAATGGTTGGATCACCGGCGCGACTGTACGCGCCGTGTTGGGGATGAAAAAGATGCCCGGCGCGGAACGCAGCATGTGGCTGAGGCTGGTCGTGAAATGATCCTCCGGACCGTACACTATGGTTGAGCGCAGAATCGTGTATGGCACACCACATCGACGGATGAATTCCTCAGCGATGCCTTTAGCTTTGAAGACAGGGTATGCCGATGCGCGCGCCGCTCCAACATGGCTCACATAAATGATTCTTTGCACGCCCGCGTCGGCCGCGGCCTCGACTAAATTACGCGTGCCTTCGATGTCCGTGGTTAATAGGTTGGCGTTGCGTCCCTGTGACTCGGCACTGGCGAGATGAAAGATCACATCTACATCGTTCAAAGCCGCACGCAAACCGCGCGTATCCGCCAGGCTGACGACCGCGACTTCGAGCGGCACACCAATTGGGAGTCTGGGTGTGCGCGGCGAGGGCCGAATCAAAGCACGTAGTGGAATTCCAGATTCGGAAAGTTGTCTTACTAACGCGCGACCGATAAAGCCGGTCGCACCTGTTACCAAAATCATAGTGAAAATTATAGCAGAGATGGGTTCCGTGAATTTTTGGAGTGAGTCTATCCTAATAGAAATGCAACTTTTGAAATGAAGGTAAGGTTGTATAATCAAACTATCTCCATAAGTTATGATTAAGGACGATTATGCCCAAGGTTGTGACTCAGAAAGATAAGAAGAGTCAGCCTCCCGGCAAAGCAAAAGCCAAAAGTACAAAACGCCACACGGCACCTGCCCTTGGAAAAAAAACCAAGATGAAAGATGAGGCAATTAGCGGGGTGACGTTGCCTCACGCACAAAGCCAGATATTTTCTCAACAACTATTTAGTGATACATATCAAGGTATCTTCGAAAATATCATAAGCGGCCTTTACCGCTCCTCTCCGGACGGAAAGTTGCTGGCCGCTAATTCGGCTTTGCTTCATCTCCTTGGCTATGACTCGTTCGAAGAATTGTCTCAAGTAGACATCTCCAGCGAACTGTACGTCAATCCGCAGGATCGTTTAAGAATCAGGGGAATGTTGGAAGCAGTTGGGGAAGTCCATAATGCGGAGCTGCGTCTGCGTCGAAAGGATGGACGGGAAGTCATTGTATTGGATAATGCTCGTGTTGTGTGGGATAAAAAGAATCAGATCCAATATTACGAAGGTTCTCTGACCGATATTACTGAACGCAGACTGGCCGAGCAAGCTTTGGAGGAGTCCGAGGCAAAGTATCGTTCACTGTTTGATAACGCCATTGATGGCATTTATCGGACATCTGCAGATGGTACAGTATTGGCCGCCAATCCTGCCTTGGTGCGTATGATGGGATACACGTCTGAAGCGGATATTCTCTCCACCAATGTGGTGGATTGGTATCAGGACCGGGAAGAAGGTGAACGTTTAGACCGTCAGCTTAAAGAAACCGGCGAACTGGTTAATGTCGAAAGTATTTTGAAGCGTAAAGATGGCCGTTTAATTGTTGTTCGGGATAACACTCGCGCCATCCGTGATCAAAATGGGGAAGTCTTATTTTATGAAGGTTCGCTGGCCGATATTACAAGGCAGAAGCGGGCGGAGGAATATTTCCGTGGCCTGCTTGAATCGGCGCCAGATGCCATGGTCGTGATCAACGCGGGCGGAGAGATCATTCTGGTCAATTCGCAGGTGGAAAAGCTATTCGGTTATTCGCGCGATGAAATTGTCGGGGAGCCGGCCGAAATCTTGATGCCCGAGCGTTTCCGGGGTCGGCACACTATCTTGCGAGCCGGCTTTGTTCGCAAGCCGCGCGCTCGAGCCATGGGGATTGGCCTGGAGCTTTATGGGCAGCGGCAGGATGGCAGTGAATTTCCGGTTGAGATCAGCCTCGCTCCTTTACAGACTCCGGGTGATCTTCTGGTGTCTGCTTCCATTCGCGATATTACCGAACGTAAGCAGGCTGAAGAGGCGCTGCGCGAAAGTGAAGAATTGTTCCGTTCGGTGATGGATCATTCAGCCATTGGAATTGCTTTGGTTGCGCCAGAGGGTCACTGGTTGAGAGTCAATCAGGCTGTATGTGATATGTTGGGATATTCCCGCGAAGAATTTCTGGCCACCGATTTTCAGTCAATTACCTATCCGGATGACTTGGACGCGGACCTTCAGCAAGTTCAACAATTATTGGCTGGGGAACAAGAAAGTTACCAAATGGAGAAACGGTATACCCACAAAAGCGGCAGAATCGTTTGGGCTTTGTTGACCGTATCTCTTGTGAAACAAGCGAATGGCGAGCCGCGTTTCTTCATCTCCCAAATTCAGGATATTACCGAGCGAAAGCAGGTGGAAGAGTCACTGCAGCGCCGCGCGGCGGAGTTGGAAACTTTATATGAAAGTGGTCTTTTGATCAGCCTGGAGCTGGAACCGCGCACGATCGCTCAAAGAGTAATCGAAGTCATCGAGAAAAAACTGGATTGGCATCACGTGGCGATTCGGCAATATCATCCTGAGAATGACACGCTCGAACTTTTGGCGCTCAATATGCCGGGCGTCGCAGCGAAATCGCGTGAAGCGGAAGAGGCCCGGCTGAATCATTTGATCGCCAGCCCGGATCGCGGTTTAAGTGGATGGGTGGTTCGCACCGGCGAAACGGTACGCAGCGACTCGGTCCAGGATGACCCGAGATATGTGGATACTTATCCCGGATTGCAGTCCGGCTTGTATGTCCCGATGAAAGTGGCCGAGCGTGCGATAGGTTCGATTGCAGTGGAAAGCGAATCGCCGCACGCATTTACTGAAGACGATGAACGCTTGCTGTTAACGCTGGCTTCTCAGGCTGCGATAGCGATAGAAAATGCCCGGCTTCTTAAGGATAGTCGGGCGCGCGCCGACGAATTTTCCATCTTATATGAAATGACGCGCGATATTTCTTTGAATCAAGATATTGACTCGATTCTGAATACAGTTGTGGAACGCGTTAGAAAACTTTTGTCTGTGCCGGTTAGCGGGATTTATTTGTATGACTCGCAGCACGATGATGTTTATGTGGCAGTGAGCGCAGGCTTCCCTGAGTCGATTGGAATGCATTTGGCGATGGGTGAAGGTGCTGCCGGTTGGGTGGCGCAGAATCGACAACCGATCATTATCAATGATTATGGAGAGTGGGCAGGCCATTCTCCAAAATATGAAGATGTGTCCTTCCGGGCTGTTATGGAAGTGCCCATGATCTATAACGGTGAATTATTGGGTGTTCTCACTGCAGTGCGTACAGATGATTCAGTGCGTAAATTCAATGAAGCAGACATGCACTTGCTTTCGTTGTTTGCCGCACAGGCAGCCGGCGCTTTGCACAGCGCGCGTCTCTTCCAGCGAACCAGCCGTCGCGCGGAGGAGTTCAAAGCTCTGGTGCAAGCCGGGGAATCCTTGACCAGTACACTTGAACTTCAGCCTTTGCTGGAAAATGTTTTGTTGGCTTCACAGCGCGCGATCCCTGCGGGAGAAAAGGGCACCGTTCTGTTGTGGGATGAACATACCCGCATGTTACGAGTCAGTGCTCAACGCGGATATGACGATCCGCGCTTAATGGAATTGCCTTTCAATCAAGAGCGAGGATATTCCAGTATTGCTTTTCACCAAAAGCGTTCCATTTTAGTTCATGACGCTCCTCGTGAATATCAGATTCCCTTCGATCAATCGTTGGAGGAAGTGAACGAAGTACAGAGTGGTATTGTGACGCCGCTTATTGTTAAGGGAAAAGTGATTGGCGTGATTTCATTGGACAATGCCACGCGCAAGAACGCGTTCACAGAGGATGATCTTCGCCTGATGGAAGGTTTTGCCTCGCAGGCTGCGGCGGCGATCGAGAACGCCCGTTTGTACGAGGAAGTTCAGCGCCGCGCGGATGAGTTGAGCGCTCTGACACGCGTCTCTTCCGCCCTGCGTTCTGCCTCCACGCGCTTGCAGATGTTTCCCGTTATCCTGGATCAGTTGATGGATATTCTGCCCGCTGATGGTGCCATGGTCGGTTTGATTCAGCCGTTGAGCCGGGATATTTCAATTGAGCTTGGACGCGGCAACGTTTCAGGTCTGACTGGTGACTGGCTCCCCGCCGGACAGGGAATTACGGACAATGTCATTATTTCCCGCCGCCCTTACTCCACTGCGGATATTCGATCCGAGCCGCGGGCTTATCCTTTATGGGATTTGCAAGATGCTCGTGCAGTAGCTCTTGTTCCTCTGATCGCGCAAGATCGCGTGATTGGCATCTTGGGAGTGAATCGTGCTGAAACGTCGAATGGTTTCCTCCCGCCGGAATTTTCTGATGACGATTTGCACTTATTCTTGGCAATTGCCGATATTGCAGCGAACGCGATTCACCGCGCTTCTCTGCACGAGCAAACCGTTCTCCACGCCGAACAAATGACCAGCGTCAGCGAGTTGGGACGTTTGCTGGCGGAGACCGCAGACTTGAGTCTGCTTTATAAGCGTCTCTCTGGTTCGATTTATGGACTGCTTACTGACATTTGTGGCGTGTTTATCTTTCTATATGATTCTGAGCGGCAAGTGATTGCTTGTGTTTCGGCTCATTACGATAGAAGTTTTTTGGATATCGCTGCTCTGCCTCCAATACCATTTTCTCCGACCGATTCGGAGATCCACAACCGCGTGATTCAAACACACCGGGCGCTTACGTTGGATGATATTCCAACCAAAAATAAAGCCTGGCCTGTGCAATTTTTGGGCGAACATCATAAACCACCGCGCTCTGCCTTGTATCTTCCCATGTTGACTTCCGGAAAAATCACGGGTTTGATTGAGGTGCAAAGTTATACTCCGGCTCGTTTCGGCTCTTCGGAACTCGAACTGTTAACTCTGGTTGCAAACACCTCCGCAGTCGAGATTCAAAACGCGCGTCTGATTCAACAATTCGAGCGTCATGTTCAACGTCTGACAGCTCTTCACGCCATCGACTCTGCGATCAACTCTAGCACTGACCTTCGACTCAGTTTACGCGTTGTGTTGGAACATACGAATCGTTTGCTCGAAGTGGACGCTGCTTCAGTTCTCGTCCTCAACCCGGTCACGTTAAATTTGGATTTCGTCGCTGGAACCGGATTCCGTACAGGCCGAGTCTCTCGATCCTCCATTCGCCTCGGCGAAGGATTGGCGGGAAAAGCAGCGTTGCAACGCGCTCCTGTCCAATCTACAGATTTAAGTGCCATCGCTTCCAGTTTCTCGCAAAGTCAATTTGTGGAAATGGAAAAGTTTCAATCCTATATGGCTGTGCCTTTGATCTCAAAAGGAAAAGTGAGTGGTGTTCTGGAACTCTTCCACCGCGAAGCTCTTGATACAAATCAGGGATGGCTGGACTTCTTGAATATTCTGGCAGATCAAGTCGCGTTGGCTGTGGATAATGCTTATTTGTATGAAGGGCTTGAACGCGCCAATGTTGAACTGACCATGGCATACGATGCTACGATTGAAGGCTGGTCAAGGGCGCTTGATTTGCGGGACAAAGAAACGGAAGGACATACTCAACGCGTCACCGATCTGACTTTGAGTTTGGCTCAGAGCATGGGCATTCCCGAAAACCAGATGCCGCACATACGCCGCGGCGCGCTATTGCACGATATCGGCAAGATGGGCGTTCCGGATTATATCCTTCGCAAACCCAGCGGCTTGACTCCCGAAGAGTGGGAAATCATGCGCCAGCATCCTCGCCTGGCTTATGATCTGCTTTCGCCTATTGCCTATTTGCGCCCTGCTTTAGATATTCCTTTCTCGCATCATGAGAAATGGGACGGTACTGGTTATCCTCAAGGACTGAAAGGGGAACAGATTCCATTGGTGGCTCGTATGTTTGCTATTGTGGATGTGTACGATGCTCTCACTTCAGATCGTCCCTATCGCCCTGCTTGGCCGCGCGAGAAAGCATTGGCCTATATCAAAGAACAATCAGGGCAGCAGTTTGATCCCCGCGTGGTGGACGCCTTCCTGCTCCTGATGGGAGAAGGGGACTTGAGAAACACTGTCTCCTAATGTAACTCGCGCGGCTTCGTGATAGACTTATTTCATGATCGCTGTCACCGCGCAAACCCATCCTAATATTGCTTTTATCAAATATTGGGGGAATCGTGATCATGATTTGCGTTTGCCTTCCAATGGTTCGATCTCGATAAATCTTGATGGATTGTTTACGCGGACAACGGTTAGCTTTCAGCCATCGTTGCCGTTCGATGAGTTGATTATCAATGGGGATGAAGTGGCAGGGAAAGGACTCGACCGCGTTTCCGCGCTGCTCGATTTGGTGCGTGAGATGGCAAAGTTCGATCATCGCGCCGAAGTGATCAGTGAGAATAACTTCCCTTCTGGCGCGGGGATCGCTTCCTCGGCTTCAGCGTTCGCGGCGTTGGCTTTGGCAGGAAGCAAAGCTGCGGGTCTGGATTTGAGCGAGGCCGAGCTTTCGCGCTTGGCGCGGCGCGGATCGGGGTCCGCTTGTCGTTCGATTCCTAACGGGTTTGTGGAATGGCAAGCTGGAACCGACGACTCCGATTCTTACGCGTTCTCGATTGAGCTACCCGAGCATTGGGCATTGGCAGATTGCATAGCCATCGTTCACGCCGCGCACAAGAAGACTGGCTCTACAGAAGGCCACACATTGGCGGGAACGAGTCCGCTGCAGGCCGCGCGCGTGACGGATACGCCGCGTCGGTTGGAGTTGTGCCGCAACGCGATTCAAGCGCGTGACTTTGAAGCGTTGGCAGCAATCATCGAACTGGACTCCGATATGATGCACGCCGTGATGATGACTTCCTCACCGTCGTTGATGTATTGGCAGCCGGCTACGCTCACTGTGATGCAAGCCGTGCGCGAATGGAGAGCGAGAGGATTGCCCGCAGCTTATACGATCGATGCCGGGCCGAATGTCCATGTGATTTGTCCCGGCGAGCAGGCTGAGGCGGTGGAGAAGCGGCTGCGCGATCTGCCGGGGGTTAGCGATGTATTGGTGGCGCGCGTCGGCGGCGGCGCGAAAATTGTGTCGTAAAAAAGAAGCGGTACGCCGCGTCCAGGAATAGCCCAAAAGAACCTCCTATAACTTATCGTCTTTTCATGTTGCGATTTTGAATCGAGATATAATTTGTCCACCGCACATGAAGTGCGCGAAAGGATTTTCATGAGTTCGATTGATTGGTTTAGCTTAGTCGTATTTGTGCTTGCGCTCAGTGCGATGGTTTTTCTGCACGAGTTCGGCCATTTCATCGCGGCGCGCTTATTCGGAATCGAAGTGGAAGAATTTGGCTTCGGCCTGCCTTCCTATAGAATTGCCACCCTTTTCAAATGGAAGGGGACGGAATTTACGCTTCACGCGCTACCTTTGGGCGGCTTCGTGCGCCCGAAAGGTGAGAACGACCCGAACGTCCCCGGCGGATTGGCGGCAGCCAGTCCGTGGAAACGATTGGCGGTGCTGTTCGCCGGGCCATTGATGAACCTGTTGACTGCTGTCGTTGTCTTTGGATTGATTACCGCGTTGCAGGGAATTCCGACTCTCGGTCCGATTCATATTGATGATGTGTCAGCGAATTCTCCGGCTCAACAAGCCGGTTTGCAAGCCAATGATTTGATTGTGGCGGTCAACGGGCAAAATGTAGACCGCACTTCAACCGTATCCAGTTTGATTTATGCCAACCTTGATAAGCCTGTGCAATTGCTGATCGAACGCGATGGCAAACAAATGACCATCACGGCCACGCCGCTTTCCAGCCGCCAGCCGAATCAAGGGGCGCTCGGAATCACCATGTCGCCACCTACGCGTGCGGCCACGATTGGTGAAGTGTTGAGTGATGGATTTATGATCACTGGCTTGCAAGCTGCGGGCCTGGTGTATCTGCCAATTGCGTTGGTGCAAGGCGCAATCCAACCTTCTGAAGCGCGCGTTGTTGGACTCAAAGGTATTTTCGATATTGTCAATGCGGCAGTACAGAAAGACGTTCAGACCCGTGAAACGGAACCGACTGCTTCGAGCGGTGCGCCCGTTAGCAGCGGCTCGCGTCCCACCAACTGGACTTTGAGCGTGATCGCCATGTTGAGCGTTTCGTTGGGCGTGATCAACCTGTTCCCGATCCCTGCACTCGATGGCGGCCGCATCCTGTTTACCCTTCCCGAAATTCTTTTCCATCGCCGTGTTCCGCCTGAAGTGGAGAACATGGTCAATGGCGTAGCGATGTTGTTGTTGATCGCGTTTATGATCTATATCAATGCAATGGATTTCATCAACCCCGCTCCGCCGCCCATTCCTTAAACTATTATGACTGATGAACGAATTCCCTTTCAAGAAGTTGTAGATGCCTTGCTGGATACAGACAGGGATTTTCCGCGTCGTTTCTTTTCATATTTTTCAGATATTGACCCGACCTCGCTGACTCATTTGATGGATGCGTGGCCTCGCGTCAAACCGACCCGTAAGCGGTCTCTGCTCGATAGTTTGGAAGCCACTGCTCAGGAGGATACGCTCGTCTCCTTCGACGAGTTTGGCCGCGCCCTGCTCACCGATCCGGATGCAACAGTGCGTGTGCGCGCGATCCGTTTGTTGGCCGAGTGTGACGATCCCAAGCTGGTTCCGACTTATATCCGCATTTTACAAGAAGATGAAGATGCAGATGTGCGCGCGGAAGCGGCCAATGCATTGGGCAAGTTCGTGATGCTTGGTGAGTTGGAAGAGATACCAGAGAAGACACATCGCGCTGCGGAGGAAGCTTTACTGAAAAACCTCAACAGCGAGGATGATGCCATGGTCCGTCGGCGCGCTTTGGAGTCGCTGGGCTTCTCGGCGCGCGTCGAAGTGCCGACTCTGCTTGACTCGGCATATCATCGCAAAGACTCGGATTGGCAGTCCAGCGCGTTACTGGCCATGGGCCGTTCCGGTGATGACCGCTGGCAGGAACATGTGATTCAAATGCTGACGCATGAGAATCCGCGTGTGCAGTTGGCGGCCGTCAAAGCAGCTGGCGAACTTGGCTTGGCTTCGGCGCGACCGATTTTGCTGCGCCTGTTGGAGGACGCGGAGGATGATGATGTGATCGCCGCGGCTATTTGGTCGCTATCACAGATCGGCGGCGAAGACGCGCGTACTTACCTTGAGACGTTGGTCGCGGAAACAGATGATGAAGACCTCTCAGCTTTCCTCGAAGACGCGCTCGAAAACCTGGCCTTCACCGAAGATCTTGACCGTTTCGACTTGATGTCGTTTGACACTGGCGACGAAGTCGAAGAAGAATAATTTGCGTTGACACAGAGCATGGACGCTTGTCCGCGCTCTGCGTTTTATACCAGAGCCGTCGCAGCGAAGACGGCGGGGATGCCGGATTAATGAGATTTTCACTTCGCCTCATGAAAACATTCTGGTTACTTCTTGTGTTGGCTGTGATGGCCGCGTCTCTTTTGGGCTGGCCTCAGCAGGCTAAGGCGCAGGAAAACCTCGCAGTCAGTGATGTCGGCATCATATATAACTTCGGTGACCAGATCACATTTCAGGCGCGACTTCAATCGTCGGTTCCCATTGCCCAAGCTTCTCTTTTGTTTCGCGAGTCCAAAGAACAAGTTACGCGCGTCGAACCGTTAACTCTCAACTCCGATGGCACCGCCAGTTTTCGTTATGACGCGGCGCAGAATGTGCTTACGCCGTTTTCCACGATTGTGTTCTGGTTTCAGGCTGCGCTCAGCGATGGCACGAGTCACACCAGCTCAGTTTATTATTTTCGATATGACGACAATCGTTTTCCCTGGCAGCAGATTTCTGCAGATAACATCACGATTCACTGGTATGACGGCGATCATGCCTTTGGCCAGGCGGCATTGGATACAGCGCACGCGGGGTTGGATGCTATCAACCAAGTGCTGCCGGTTCAAATGAACGACCCGGTAAACATATACATTTACTCAAATGCTGATGATTTGCAGGGCGCGCTTTTTCTGGGCGGCCAGCAATGGGTGGGCGGCCATGCCGATCCCGCGTTGGGCGTGGCGATGGCGGCGATTGCGCCAGGCGATTTGCAGAGCATTAACATGGAAACCAAGATTCCTCACGAGTTGGCACATGTGATGCTCTATCGCAGTTTGGGCGCGGCTTACTATCGCCTGCCAACCTGGTTGGAAGAAGGTATCTCCTCGATGGTGGAGTTGTATCCTAATGCGGATTATGCCAATGCATTAACTTTGGCCAGCAAGAATGGTTCTTTGCTTCCATTCACGGATTTATGCGTTTCATTCCCAACCGATTCTGGTCGGGCGTATCTGGCGTTTGCTCAATCCCAATCGTTTGTGCGCTACCTGCGAGACACGTATGGTAATACAGGATTGATCGCGCTGACCAAAGCTTACGCGGATGGACTCGATTGCGAACTTGGAGCCACGCGCGCGGTAGGCGTGCCGCTCAGTCAGCTCGATACGCGTTGGCGCGAATCTGTCTTGGGACAAAACGTGGCGGGCGTAGCATTGAGAAACCTCGCGCCTTATTTGCTGATGATGGGATTGGTTTTGGTGATTCCGTTGTGGGGCGCGCTGACCATGATCCGCAATCGGAGGAGTCTTGAGCAGCCAGCCCGATGAAATTGTCCGCGCCCACGTATGGGTGAAAGGACACGTGCAGGGCGTTGGCTTTCGCGCTTTCGTGGAATATTATGCGCGTCAAATTGACGAATTGACCGGCTGGGTGCGAAACGTCGGCTACGATACAGTCGAAGCAGTTGCCGAAGGGGAACGTGAACGCGTCGAACTTTTTATCGAGGCGATGAAAGAAGGGCCGCGCGCTTCACGCGTGGATGAGTCAAGGATTGAATGGGAAAACCCAACGGGGGAATTTCGCGAGTTTGGCGTCAAACGAAGTATGTAAATTTATCCGAATCCCAAACCGCGCTCCTTTAGGGAAACATATTTTCCTTGACCAATTACTAAATGATCGAGCACGTCCACATCCAACAATTTGCCTGCTTGCACGAACGCGCGCGTCACGGCCACATCATCGGGGCTGGGAGTTGGATCTCCGCTTGGGTGATTGTGGACCACGATTAGCGCGGGCACGCCGCGTCGAATCGCAGCTTTGAACACTTCTCCAACGCGTACTTGCGAGGAGTTCACCGATCCCTGATAAACCTCGACGATATCGAGTACATGATTGCGCGTATCGAGCAGAATCACGCGCAAATGTTCCTGCTCCAATGCCGACATTTCGTATTGCACCAAAGCGGCCGCGTCAGCGGGACTATTGATGGTCGGTCGTTCCTCGGGAGACTCGAGAGTCAGTCTTCGCCCCAATTCAATCGCGGCTTTGATTTGTGCGGCCTTTGCTTCACCGATGCCACGTTGATTCACCAACTCTTCAAACGGTGTACGATGTAATCCCGCTAGACCGCTGAATTGTTGTAACAGTCTCTGGCCGACTTGCACCGCGTTCTCGCCAGTCACGCCCACGCGCAATAAGATGGCTAATAATTCGGCATTGCTCAATGCTTGCGGACCAAGTGAGGCTAATCTTTCGCGGGGACGCTCGGTCTCATGCAAATCCGTGATCCGATAAACAGGACGCGTAGAGTCAGTCATGGTGTTTCCTCCTTGTTGTTTATAAGTTGACCGATTGTATCGTATTAACGCAAGAGACGCCCAATCAATGGACGTCTCTGCGGTTGGATGGGGAGAAGGAGAGGCGTAAGGTGACGCGCCTAACTTCGCATGGATTGGTTCTCACCATATTCCTGCGCACTCAAGCCTACAGGATGGTAAGTCGGCTCGGGACGAATGTATGAGGAGGCAGGAGTCGATTGAGGCGTTGAACGAACATAGGATGCGGCAGGGATGTTCGAGGTCCGCGGTTGAGTCGGGGCGCGATAGGTGTTGGAAACAGGACGCGAATACGCTTGTTGAGTCGGGCGCGCTTCATCAATCGTGAAGAGACGTTCGCCTGCAACAGAGAACGTCCCGATGATCAGCAAGCGCACCAGCCAGACCATGAAGGCCACGACGATTGGTACGACTTTTGTCATCGCAGCTTGGCCCACCAACGCGCCGCCCTCTGCGTTGTGATTCATGATCGCAACCGACACGCCCCACCATGTGAGCATGGCGTTGAAGCCCGCAGCCAGCACCCACGCGCCGAAAAGGTACCAGATTTCAGCGGGTTCGTCGCGGCCCTGTTCCGGCGTGAAGATACGGGCGATACCGGCAAAGTCAATCCCGCAGAAGGCAATTGCCAACACGGTAGCCCAGCGGAAACCCATAAAGGTCAGGTCGCCGAGCATGTCACGTAACGCAAAAGATGTGGTCGAGAAGTTGAAGACTTCGAAGGCCAATAGTGCTGCGAACAGGATCACGCCGAAGATCGCTCCGCGCTTGAGAGCCGTGCCGCGCAGGAACGGAAGTATTTTGATTTGCAAAGGTCGGTTCATGGAAACTCCTTTTTGGAACCGGATAACTTCACATAGTATAGAACACTTGTTCTAAAAAGTCAAGCGCGGCTTGACAGGACTTCCCCAACAAGGTATATCTGGACAACTATGAACCCTGAACTCTTCCTCGATGTCCACGCTGAACTGGGCGAAGGTCCCGTATGGGATGCACACACACAAACTTTATATTGGCTCGATATTCTTGGCAAGCGTGTTTATCTCTATCAGGATGGGCAAGATCGTTTCATCCAGTTCGATGAGATGCCTGGCTGTCTCGCACCGCGCAAGGATGGAAAGCTGTTCCTCGCGTTGGGAAATGTGGGCTGCCTCCGTTTCGCGGACT
>DATKNJ010000198.1:0-8921 GCA_035541395.1 Anaerolineales bacterium | reverse complement strand
TGCCCACGCGCTGCTGAATCGCTTTCAGTTCTACTTGCATTTGTTGACGTAGCTTCAAGTCCAGCGCGCCGAGCGGCTCATCCAACAAAAGCACTTTCGGCTGATTAATCAAAGCGCGCGCCAGTGCCACGCGTTGACGTTGCCCACCGGAAAGCTGTGAGGGTTTGCGTCCGGCCAGCCCGGGCAAACGTACAAGCTCAAGCATTTCTTCGACTCGCTTTTTTCGTTCCGTGAGCGGAACCTTTTTAATCATCAAACCATATGCGATGTTTTCGCCCACGGTCATGTGAGGAAACAAAGCGTAATCTTGAAAAACAGTATTAACTGATCGCTCATACGGCGGCAGCGTAGAGACATCCTGCTGATAAAGCAAAATGCGCCCTGAGCTGAGATGTTCAAATCCTGCGATCAAACGCAGACAAGTGGTCTTTCCCGAACCCGATGGCCCCAACATGGAAAAGAATTCGCCATCGCGAATCTCCATGCTGACATCGTCAACTGCACGAACTTCCCCAAAGTAGCGCGATACATGTTCAAAAATAATAGCAGATGATTCACCCATGAGTGCTCTTATCAAAAAGAATTCAACCGCGCTGAGATGAACCCAGCGCGGTTGATCAATCAAGTCGGATTACTGACTACCTTTGACGGTATTGTACGCGGTCACCCAATCTGAATACGGAACGCACGCCTCGCCGCCACAGGATTCATTTCCAGAAGGAGTCTTCCAGAAATAAATCTTGTCGAAGTTATCAAAGCCATTCGTGGTGCAGCCGGTATCGGTCAGGAGCGCATTGCCTTTGCAGGCCGCGGGAACTGCCGGTACAGAACCGAACCAGGCTGCCACATCGCCTTGAACTTTCGGATCAAGCGAATGTTCCATCCACATGTACGCGCAATTCGGATGCGCGGCTTTGGCATGCATCATGGTCGTATCCGCCCAACCGGTCGCGCCCTCTTCAGGAATTACACTGCCGATATCCGGCTTGGTGGCGTCGCTGGCATGCGCGGCTTGCAACAAGTTGACTTGATACGGCCACGAAGAAGAGGCTACGGTGCCTTCGTTGGTGAAGTCATCCATTTGTTGAGCTACATCATGCCAGTAACGGCTGATCAACGGGCGCTGTGCAGTCAACAACGCGACCGCCGCGTCGAATTGCTTTTTATTTAATTGATAGGGATCGGTAATTCCCAATTCGGGATTATGGGCTTTAAGATATAACGCAGCATCGGCAATATAAATGGGGCCATCATATGCCTGAACGCGACCTTTATTGGATTTACCATCGGGCAAAGTCTGTTCCTTGAATACCACATCCCAGGAAGTAGGCGGCGTGGGGAAAACCGATTTGTTATACATCAGAACATTCGGCCCCCATTGATAGGGAGTCCCATAATGTACGCCGTTTACTGTATGCCATGGTGCATTCTGTAGACGCGGATCCACATTCTTATAAGATGGGATCAAATCCAGATTGATCGGTTGGACTGTTCCACCGGCAATCAGACGATTTGAGGCATCGCCTGAAGCGGTGACCAGATCGAATCCGCCGCCGTTCATCAACTGGACCATTTCATCCGAAGTCGCCGCGACTTTCACGTTGACCTTGCAGCCGGTCTGCTTCTCGAAATCGGTCACCCAATCATAAGCGGGGTCCGACTCGCCGCGTTCAATATATCCGGCCCAGGCAATGATATCCACTTCGCCTTCC
The DNA here is from genome assembly GCA_035541395.1 of Anaerolineales bacterium. Lineage (GTDB taxonomy): Bacteria > Chloroflexota > Anaerolineae > Anaerolineales > Villigracilaceae > JACPVF01. Next base: position 7,209 of record DATKNJ010000198.1, on the reverse strand, counting down.
CCTTTTCCAAGTTGCTTCAACGGCTGAACTGCGCCGCCGCCCGCACCGCCACAAGCAGTGAGGAATAAACTAGCCAATACCACCAAACTTAAAAGCGCAAACCATTTGGACCTCATTCTCTCTTCTCCTTTGAGATTTGAATCAACTACACCGACAACCAAAAAATTAAAACAAAAGACCACCTCCTTTCACAGATGCGTCATTGAATTAGTATGGTTCAATTTACTACAAGAGGCACGAGGTGGACTAAAAAGGTCGAACTTGTTTAATTATTTGAAAATTATAGCGTAATTGGCATAAAAGTCAATTCGATGATTCCGAAACGGAAGGCTGACGCGTTCTGTTATCCGGCTGCTAGATTGACCGCGGCGCGAAAGGAGTTATAAGCCGTCAGCATATCATCGGCTGTGAGCGTTACGCAAACACCTTCGCGGCGTGCATTCGGCAGCAAAGCGGCTTTATCGGCCATCTCAGATTTGAAGAACTCAATGCGTATTTGTACCGGTCGATCCACTACAAACGGATCTGGAATATCGCCCTGCTCGAGACGCGTGATAGCGCGTCCCGCCGCCACGTAAATTGTCTCCTGCGCCATTTGGGGAGTCAAACACTCGGCCGCAAAGCGACCCAACGCGCGTTTGACCACGGCCGTTTCGAGATCGCCCAGCAACTCGACGACTTGCGCACAGGCTGTTTGATCGCCGCTGACCAAAATAACCGGCACTGCAAAATGTCCCGCGATGGCCGCGTTCAAACCGTATTCCCCCGTTAGAATGTTATTGACCCAAACGTTCGCCACTGCAAGCGAAGACCAGGTGTGATCCAAAATCGCGTTCGGCGAACCGTTACGCGCATGATAACCAACGAAGAAAACGCCATCGACTGTTTCATCGATGCCTTCCATCATCGAACGCGGTGAAGGAGAACCGGTGTTCAAACGCGCACGCGAGTCGAGTTCCTCGATCAAAATATTGGAACCATGCCAATGACCATCGGCGACGATCACTTCATCCACGCCCGCATCGAAACAAGCGCGCACCGCGGCATTGACATCCTCCGTCAACAACTTGCGAAAGCGCGGATATTCCGCGTGGCCCGGCGTAACATGATCCCACAAAGTCACACCGGTTACGCCTTCCATATCGGTCGCGATCAAGATTTTCATTGTCAACTCTCCAGAAATCCTTCGACTTTCTTTCCAAGCCAGGGATAATGAAAATTGTAACCTGCCAGCGTGGATCCGGCCGCAATCAAACGAAGCGCCATATACACAAATCCAAAAGGCATCATGCAGAGGAAATAAATGAGCCAGGTCGCACTCGGCAACAAAAAGGTCAATGGGTCTGATGCCGATGCCTGAAACATCTTCGAAAACGAAATTACCATTCCGGCAAATGTAAAAAACATAACACACGGTGTAATAAGCAAAGTAACGACCATCAAAATCGCATCCAATCCCACCGCTTGGAGTGCTTGAAACCTCACAAAGTTCGATTTGTCTTTTTGCGTAATCCAGATCACCAAAGCCACCAACATTCCAAAGAAGTGAGATAGCGCCGCCATCAGGCGCTCTTCCATGGATATTTCGTGAGAAACATTTTCCCCTTTCATTTTGAATCTCCCACTGGAACTGGGGCAGATCGATCCAAAAGTCTTTTAAGCCAGTTGCCTAATAGAGGATAGCGATAATCACACCCCTGTAGGATTCGAATTGCAGCCCACTGCCCCAGGATTTGACAAAGGGGCATCAATACCAGATATACAAATACAAACAAAAGCATGATCAAAAAGAAGACGATAATTGGAATACTCATCCACCTAGAGTCGCGACTTGGTTGCAAAAAGATGATTGAGCCAACAAAAAAGAACGTGCCAAAAAGGTATAGCACCATAGAAAGAGCATATCCCAGGAATCCAATAGCCTGATACACCAAAGCTTGCAGAGATTGAAACCGTAAAAATTGAGAGCGGCTTTTATCCATAATCCATGTGATCAATGGGACGATCATCCCCCACATAGGAATGACCACAGAGGCGTGCGACATGGCCGAAACCCAACGCTCTTCTCGCTCTTCATTCATCGAGGCCTCATTGGACTCAACAGCAGGCTGATACCTCACATAACGCGCCAGCCATTTTCCAAGCAATGGGTAACGGAATTCCTTTCCCGCCAAATTGAAACCAGCGCCAATTAACGCAACCAGCACATACAGTCCGAAGCATAAAAACACCGCGCCCCAGAAGAAGAGCACATAGAAAAAAGGAAAGAATTCGCTGCTGGAAGGGCTTTGTTGAGAGAGAAAAATAATCGCGCCAAATGAGATGGGCATTATCAAAATCGATAACAAGAGGTAAAACAAAATGAATAGAGTAACGCTAATAACCTGATATCCCAAAGCCTGTAATGCCTGAAATGCAATATATTTTGATTTTCTACGATAGATCGACCAGATGGCAGCCGCAATGGCCATGCCAAAAAAGAACACAATTGCCGAGCCGTGAGCAAGGGCGCCTAAAACTCTTTCATCTGAATTGGACTTTGTTTCAGCAGGTGCAGACATAAAGATTCCCTCCGTTAACCAAGAAATACCGCTTGATGCAGGGATGCTCCATGAAAAGCAGGAGCATTGCACCGCAAATTATATCATTGGGCGCCGTGCTATAATCGCCAAAGACGACCCCCAAAGGAGGCTGAGTGACCGACACAGCACTATTTCCCCTGACGGACGAGCACAAGATGATCCAAAACGCGGCGCGCGATTTCGCTCAAAAGGAGATCGCACCGATCGCGGCGAAATTTGACGAGAGCGGCGAATTTCCGTATGAAACCGTAAAAAAAATGGGGGCGATGGGGTTTATGGGGATCGAAGTTCCCGAGGAATACGGCGGCACCGGAATGGACACGCTCTCGTATGTTTTGGCAATAGAGGAAGTCTCGAAAGCAGATGCATCACACGGCGTGATTATGTCGGTTAACAATTCCTTATATTGTCACGGCATCTTAAAATTCGGGACGGAGGAACAGAAACAGAAGTTTCTAAAACCGGTCGCGTCCGGTGAAGCGATTGGCGCGTACTCGCTCACAGAACCGATGTCCGGTTCGGACGCCGGAACGATGCGTTCGCTGGCAACGCGCGAGGGCAATGAATACATCTTAAACGGACGCAAGTCCTGGGTCACGAGTGGACCGGTCGCTGATTTTATCGTCGTGTTTATGATGACCGATCCGAAGAAAAAGCAAAAAGGCGTCACAGCGTTTTTGGTCGATACAAAAACGCCAGGCTTCTCACGCGGCAGGAAAGAGCCCAAGCTAGGAATCCGCGCTTCAGCCACCAGCGAATTGATTTTTGAAAACTGTCATATCCCGATTGCAAATCGTCTCGGCGAAGAAGGCGAAGGCTTCAAAATCGCCATGACTGTTTTGGATGTGGGACGCATTGGGATTGGTGCGCAAGCGCTTGGAATCGCCGAGGCCGCGTATGAGGCCAGCCTATCTTATGCGCGCGAGCGCGAAGCCTTTGGTCAGAAGATCGGTGAGTTTCAGGGAACTGGATTCAAGATCGCCGACATGAAGACGCGCATCGAAGCTGCGCGGCTGCTGATCTATAACGCGGCGATGGCAAAGCAACGCTCGAAGACAACTGGCGAACGCTTCACGCTCCAATCCTCAACCGCGAAACTGTTCGCCTCCGAGACGGCTATGTTCTGCACCCATGCCGCAGTCCAGATCCACGGTGGGATGGGATACAGCAAAGAACTTCCGGTTGAACGATATTTCCGCGACGCGAAGATCACTGAAATCTACGAGGGAACAAGTGAAATCCAACGGCTGGTCATTTCACGCAGTGAATTAGGTTTCAAATAGAGATAACATCTTACCCCTGTGGAAAGCATGTTGGCTAATCAGGTGAGCAAAATCAATCAGCCGCGGAGTCGCTGGCTGGCGGCGATATTGGGAATCATTTTGATCGCAATCGGCCAATGGCGAATCAACCTCCTCACGCCTCCACAAGCCGTCCCTCTGCCTTTAGGCACATGGCTGAATGACCAGCTTCACTTTGGCGATCCCAACATCGACCAGGTTTTATACGGCCTTCCGCTTTTAATAGCGGGAGGCTTTCTATTAACTCTTGCCTTGCGCGGCATTCCTCTCGTGCCGCCGATAAAAAACAAATTCGCACAGACTCCGCTTAAGCTCAAAAACCTTTTGCCCTTTTGGCCTTGGTTCGCGATCGGAACCGCTATATTTATTTTCCTACTGGCGCGGCTGGGATCACCGAACTTCACTTCAATTGAAGTCCCGCTGTGGCTGGTTTCACTGTTTTTGTTCACCGTACCAATCGCCATTTGGGATCAACGGCGGCAAGTGGATTTATCGCCACACATCACGCGCCGCGATCTGTTATGGATCGTTGGCCTGGTCATCGCTGGCATCGTCATCGGCGCATATCGGTTGCAAGGTCTTCCTGACCAACTGCTGGGCGACGATGGAAACTTTTGGATCGTAGCGCGCAACATCGCAGCGAATAGTTTTCATCCCTCTATTTTCTCGGCGGGCGTTTACACTTTTCCCATCTTCAGTTCATATATTCAGGCTTGGTCGCTGGAATTCTTTGGCATTACGTTGTGGAGCTGGCGTTTTGGTTCAGTGCTGACAGGTGTCGCGACCATTCTTCCACTCTATCTATTAGTTCGCGATCTATTCAATCGAAAAATCGCAATTGCGACTTCAGTTGTACTAATTTCGAATCCATACTTCATAGATTTCTCCCGCCTCGGATACAACAATATCCAAGCTTTGTTCTTTACAACCTTATCGTTATATTGGATGTATATTGGACTGTTCCGCAAAAGCAGTTTTTATTTATATCTGGCGGGATGCATTGCCGGGCTTGGCTTTTACACATTCTTTGCAGCCCGCGTGACGATCCTGATCGCGCTATTATTCGTCATCCTGATTTGGCTGGGGAAAAAGATCAACTTCCACGATGCTGTGCATGCGCTCGTCATGCTTTGCGTTGGATTTCTCTTAGTCGCCGTTCCATACATTCTTTACAACAGTCGCTTCGCCCCGCAAGACTTAAGCTATAAAACATTCGAGAGCGCCTTTTTCAATTCATTCAATGGCCTGCAATTTTATTCCGAGCAGGAATTGTATTCGGTCGCGCCGCCGATTCAATTCAATGGCAACCAGCTATTCTTCAACCCCGAAATTTATCTTGTCCTGATCACGCGTGGATTTCTCCGCACCATGCTGGCCTTTCAAAAGTCGGGCTTGATCACGGAGCATTACATCGCGTTTCCGCTGGCCGGAATGGTTGGAGCCGTTTTCTATTTGATCGGGTTCGCTATCGTACTTAGAGCCATCAAACAACCACGCAACTTGTTAGTGGCGTTGTGGTTCTTTACTACTGTTTTCGGATTAAGCGCCCTGAACACTGTGCCGCCGCGTCAAACACACATGGTTACCATTATTCCCGCGCTGGCGTTGATCATTGCTCTCGGAATCTGTGCCATTGCGAATGCGGCTTCGGCTTTATATTCCAAAGTTAAAAACTACGCGATTGGTATCTTGATCGTCGCTCTCGCGATAACTTTTGCAGGGGGACTCTACGATTACTTTGTCCGCGTTCCGATTGAATATCATCCGCAGCCCGATCAAGTCATGACGTGGGCCGAACTCGAGTCGCACGGCGAATCATTCTTCTTTATTTACTCCGATCCCTCGCAGCCAGATCGATACAGGCCCTATTCGCAAATCTTCGATCAGTTTGTATCTTATGAAGCGATATCGCTGGAGAAAGTTACCAGCGGTGAAATGATCTTTTCCTCAAAGCCAACAGTTATCTTTTATTTTCCGGAACTCGACGAACAAGTTTCCGCTGCGCTGCAAAAACAGGGAAGTTCGTTCACGGCACGGACATTTTATAGTACAGACGGCACACCTGTGCTCATGGCAAGATTGAACACACCCTTCACATTTGAGGAAGACAAAACCCTCGCGACGGTTTTGCAGGACTCATATGTTCTTCCTCCGCTCGACAAGCTGCTCGCCGTTATGTTGATCATCTTCGCACTGATCGCCTTCATCCCACCTGCCATACGAGGAAAACTTCCATCCGCGCTCGAGAGACCGGTCCATTGGTTTAGCGCGCCCGAACAATCCGAAACAGATGCAATCGATGAAAAATCTTCCATTTCCACAGAACAGGAATCGGACCTCGTCGAATCAACAAACTTGGTAACCGATGAGAACAACAAGTTCGGTTTCCATTTTCCATCATTAGAGATTCCTGATTCAATTTTATTGATTAGCGGTGTCACTCTCGCGATCACCGCGCAAATGATGATTTTCAGCCAACTCATCATCCTTGGGGCTTTGGCTTATTTAACGAGCGCAGTTGGATTGTTCATGTGGGTGCGCGAAAACCCAAAGTGGCGAGACGGCATATCGAAGCAACTCAGCTTCTCGTCAAGGATGGAAGCGTTGATTTTCGGCGCGATCCTTCTGCTCACCATCTGCGTCAGCTTCTTAGATTTGAATCAACGCGTCTATGGCCTCGAAGCGGACGAAACCAAATGGACAGCACAAAGTTGGTACTCGACCATTCTGAACGTGGATGCAGGCGAATTTGCGACCATGCACTACAAATATTTGCCGGTTGATTTTTGGGTGCGGTCTTTATTCCTGCGAATCTTTGGTTTGAACTTTATATCGGCGCGTATCGAAAGTGCAGTACTCGGCCTGATCTCAGTGGCCCTTTTATATCTGCTCGTTCGATTATTGACCAGCAGTTCATCTGTTGCATTGCTCTCGGCTTTGCTGTTCAGTCTTTCATTCATGGAGTTAAACGCTTCGCATCAAGCACTCCACAGTACGCCGCCCGGGGCATGGATGCTGGCCGCGTTCTTCTGTATATTCGTGGCCATGCGAGATCGAAAGCTGTGGCAATTCCAATTGACCGGAATTTTGCTCGGGCTGGGCATGCTCACATACGAGACCTTTTATCCGAATTCTGCCATCGCAGTGATTTATCTTCTGGGCTGGGGCGTCTACGAAGTCATCAAGAAAAAGGATACTGCGCGGAATTGGCTTCTCAGGCTTGGACTCATCGCCTGGCCGATCATTGTGGTTTACTTTGCTTCTACGCGCGCATACATGGCAGGACGAGAACCTTATCTGATGGGCGCCTTCCATAACGCAATTCA
>DATKNJ010000197.1:0-4679 GCA_035541395.1 Anaerolineales bacterium | reverse complement strand
ACTTCGCCGGAAAATGTGTAGAGCTGAATCAGGCGATACGGCAATTCAACCGGAAACGGTGCAGGATGACCGATCTTACGCGCCGACTCTGTCCCGAACTGCCAGACAGATTTGGTGTACTCGAGGAACTGTTCGCGCGTGATCGTATCTTCCCGACCGTTGAGTCGATCGCGGCGGAAATCGCCTTTGGAGAACACGAGGATATATTCATGCACATCGCGCAACGTAGGATTCGAGGCCGATTGCCACGATCCCCAAGCCGTGGAATTGCTGGCGCTGGCGGCCTTATCCCAAATGATCTCACCGCGCATCAGAAAGCCCAGTTCGATCATGTCGCGCGCGATAAATGTGTGTAATGGAATATATGGCTTGCGTCCCAAATTCGCCACATTGATACAAGCGCGTCCGCCGGGGACAAGCACACGATAAGTTTCAGCCCAAACGCGATGCAGAAAAGACAAATATTCGTCGAGCGTTAAATCTTCGTCGTAATCCTTGCCCACGTTATACGGCGGCGAGGTAACCATCAAATGCGCACTCGCATCAGGCAAATCTGTCATCTGCTCGGATGAAGCATGGATGATCGTATCGAGAAGTTCGGCTGCGATAGGATTCTCCGCGTACGGCGCGGTCTCAACTTGAGGCTGTTCGGCATATAAACGCATCGAATAAAAGGCCGAGGAGTCATGTCCAGCGCGGCCGGGGGAACCAAAAGAGGCAGTGGAGGTTTTTTTACGCGGCATGTTGTGTCCCCATATCAACGAATAAAGTCAATGAATCTATTGAAAGCAGACTCTTCAGCTTTTCGAATTCCAACTGCGTACGCTTGACTGCTGCGACAAAAGCATACTCATAATGTGGATTGGTTTTCGGCGAGTCGTAGTTCATATGCGCGTGCGAATCATCCGGCAGGATGGCAAGCGCCAACTTTCGAAAACCTGGCACGAAGTAAAGAGCCTCTTGCGGGTAATATGTTTTGCCGGAACGCAAGTCCGGGCTGTTGATCAGATCTGAAATAACGGGATCAATTTCGGTCGACGCAGGAGGCGTCGAGTCAGTATGACGCGCTAGCCACATCGTCACATAATTGCTATGAGCGTAGAAATCCTGCGCGGCATGAGTCAATCGTCCAAACGCCGACCACGCTGAAGAAACCTGACCATCGCGTAACGCGTCAAGACTAAGTTGGCATTGTTCATCAAGATATGTATTCGCTTTTTCAAAAGCATTGTTGTCAAAATGATATTCGTCGTGTCCCACCTGACCGCGCAGGTTATCCTGACGGAGATTGGCAATAAGGATCGTCTGCAACGCGCGCGCGCTTACCAGTTCGCCAAGAGCCTGGCGAGTAATTTGAGCGTGACCAGTTGGCACCATTATTTCAAACCTTTAAGTTCGTATACTTCCACCGCTTGTTGGCGGCCTTTGACCGTAATTGGTTTGAGCTGCGCGGCAAGAATATGATCAGCCACGATCTGATAAGTGGCTTTCTCCAGAAGGATTTGTCCGCGCTCCGCTGAAGTTTGCAGCCGCTGTGCGAGATTGACCGTGTCGCCAATGGCTGTGTAATTGAAAAGCTCATCTGTGCCCACGTTGCCGATAATGGCCGGGCCGGTGGTGATGCCGATGCGAAAAATCAAATGTTGTTCTGGCAAAGCAAATTGTGCATGCGCCGCGATGGAACGATTCACAATTTCATATGCAGCGCGCACCGCGCGTAGCGCGTGATCTTCCTGCAAATCAGGGCTGTTCCAAATAGCCAGCACCGCGTCGCCCATGAATTTATCCAATGTGCCTTCATGCTCGAGGATGGCTTGCGCGGCCAAAGCGAGATAAGAATTCAACACACTGAAAACCGCTTCCGGTTGATGCGCTTCGCTATATGGTGTAAAGCCTGTCAAGTCCGCGAACAAAATTGTGACGTTACGTTTCACGCCGTCCAACTTGAGGTTGGTCGGATCGGCCAAGAGGCGATCGCGTACGCGCGGGGCCACCACGCGGCCAAACGTCCGACGGATGCGTTCTTGTTCGGCTTCCAATTTGCGACGTTCGGTTAGATCTTCAAAGACGAAGGTCGCGCCTTTTGTTTCCAGATACGCATCTCTTAAAGGCGAAACTGACAGTCGCAAGTGAAGGTCACCGCGCTCTGGCAATGTGCGACTCCATTCTTCGCTCAAAATTGATTCGCCATTCTGAAGCGTGCTGTTGGCCACGCTGGCCAGATCCGAGCCGATGACCGGAAGTGCTTGTGCCAATGGCTTACCAAGCGCTTGAGTGACTCGCACGCCAAGGATTTGCTCCGCAGCGCGATTAAGCAAAGTGACGCGTCGCTTGATATCGGTGGTGATTACGCCGGTCGCGATGGACGAGAAGATATCGTCCATGAGATTCTTCATTTCAAGCGTTTGATCGAGTGTGCGGCGCAGATTGGCGAACAAGCGCGCGTTTTCCAACGCCAACGTAGATTGACCAGCCACCGCGGCGAGGAAATCGAGATCGTCCGCAGTATATAAGACTCCCGAACGACGCGGCCCCAAGCACATGAAGCCGATCAGGCGCCCCTCGTATCGCAACGGTACAAACGTGAAGCCTGCCAGCCGATTCAACGAGGCAGCCGTCCCTTCGAGTTCCGACGGAAGCGCGCCTTCGGCAGGCAGCCAAATCGGGAGTTTCGATTTTTCGATCAGGCGCACAAGCGGATCATCCACTTGATACGGTGGTGCGCTGTCTTCGTGTGTTGCATGCGGAAAATATTCGCCGAGTTCATCGTTATAAAGATAGATCACGAATCGTTCCGGTGCGAGCGCTTGATACAACTGCGTTTCGAGCAGGCGCAACGTCTGTGTAAGATCGGGCGTGACAACCAATCCTTGTGAGAGCGTTGTGAGTACGCGACGATAATCCGCAGGCGCGCGATAGAAAGCGCGATCAATCGCGCGTTGAATCTGATCGCGCAGCGGGATAAATCCGATCACCAGCAAAAGCAGATAGGAACCTGTAACGAACGGATCGTTGGAACGAACCGCCCGGTTGAGAAGTTGAGAAAGCAATGCCAGCAACGCATAAAAAACAATGAATGCAATCCCAATGGTAATGAGATACGCCAGTGCTCGACTGAAGAAACGATCCACATCCAACAGACGATAACGCAAGACTGCGTAAGTGATCGAGAGCGGGAAGAAAATCAACGGGATGAAGACCAACCAGGCGCGAAATTCGGTCAGGATGCCAAATGCCAATGGCCCAAGATAAATCACGCCTGGAAGAAACGCGATCAACGCGCCGAAAATCATGATGCGACTCTGTTGGCGGATCGATGGCTGGTCGCTTTGAAAAACGCGATAGATCAACATTCCAATGAAGAGCAGAGTCGAAACCACCATATAGAGATAACCCCAGCGCCAGGAGGCATCGTCCAATGGGGTGTTCACTGGCGGATACAATACCGCCCAAGTCATGAAAGGAAGAAATACCAGACTGATGATCCAGGGAATCCATAACAGGTAATGACGTTCCTGCACCTGACGAATCGGTTGAGGGAACACCAAAGCCAAATGTGTTAACGCGGCGCCGTTCAGGATCAACGCCAGCGTCCAGATAATGGTGGCATGATTGGTCGTCGCGAGATCGAAAAATCCCGCCACAATGATGCACAAAGTGGAAACATATACCAACAGAACACGGCCGGCCGGCATATCACTCCGCAAGCTGTAAGCCCAAAAGCCGATTCCTAAAAACACCAACCCAACCAAATAAGGAACAATGTAGAGTGAAAACAAATCATTGAATGGCATGCGCACAAGCGGTGTGACTTGAATGGTGTACCGGCTGCCATTCAGCCGTACAAATGTGGCTTGTACCGGATTTGTTCCATTTGTTTTTATGAAGGCTTGATCTTGCGCGGGATTTTCAACAGACTGACCGTTCAACACGGCCAGACGATCATAAGGCTGGACCCCTGCCTCGTACGCGGGCCAACCCGCGCTGACCGCTTGATTGACGTGGTTATTTCCCTCCAACAACACACCCAGGAACGGAAGCTGCATCCATTGGTAAGACCAAATCGGAGTCAGCACCAGGATCAACACTGCAACGATGGCGGCCGTAAGCGCGGGGATTCGTCCCGCGCGTCCCGGGATCAAGGATTTAACCTGGTATGTGTCCATGCCCGAAAATTATACGCTAAATTGGACAGACCCTCCTCGATTTCAATATGGATCGAAACAAGTAATTTTATAAATCATGGCAAACATGGAAAGTAAAAAGGGAGGCATTATAATAATGTGCATGAACTTCTACACCACCAAAGGCGATGATGGAACAACCGGCCTGCTCGGCGAGGGGCGCGTGCCTAAATATCACGTACGCATGGAAGCCCTCGGCGCGTTAGACGAAGCCTCCGCCGCTCTTGGCTTGGCGCGCACGCAATGTACGGCCGCGCAGACCGCGCCGATTCTGATTGAGGCGCAGCGCGATCTCTATAAACTTATGGCGGAGGTGGCCGCCACGCCCGCCAACGCGGAGCGCTTCCGCGAGATCGATGCGGCGCGCGTCCATTGGCTGGAGGAACAAACTGACGCCATCAGCCAGAACGTGGAAATGCCCAAGGAGTTCATCTTGCCGGGAGATACCGCGGGCAGCGCGGCGCTTTCGATGGCGCGCGCAATTATCCGCCGCGC
>DATKNJ010000196.1:0-27148 GCA_035541395.1 Anaerolineales bacterium | reverse complement strand
GCGCTCGGCGCGCTGGCGGCTTATATCAAGGGTGGCTTCGATAAAGTATTGATGCCGATCAGCATTTTTATTAGCAATCTCCCGGCCTTTGGCATGGCCATCATTTTGTTAGTCATTTTTGGGGTCAATCTGAAATGGTTCCCAACTTCCGGCGGGTATGGATTCGACCTGATCCCAAGTTTCAGTTGGAAGTTCATGTGGTCGGTGATTGTGCACTACCAACTACCTTTCTGGTCGATCGTGTTGATCGCCATCGGCGGCCAGGCGATCTGCATGCGCTCCATGTCCATCTATGAACTGAATGCCGACTATGTGAAATATAGTCGTTTCATGGGCATCAAGGACCAGAAGATTGTTGGCTATGTGTTCAGAAATGCCATGCTCCCCCAAATCACCGGTTTGGCATTATCCATCGGTACCATGGTCGGAGGCGCATTGGTAGCAGAGATCATCTTTAGCTATCCTGGGCTGGGCACCACACTCTTGAATGCCATCACCGGTGGGGATTATCCACTGATCTCGGCGATCACTTTGATCATCACCGTGATGGTCTTGATTGCAAACTTCTTGATCGAAATCATCTATGGTTTCATCGACCCGCGCATTAAAGCTGCCCAATCGGATTAAGGAGAGAGACATCCATGAAGCACACTTTTCAACAGATATTTCACTCTCCGAATTTTGTGGTCGGTTTCATAATCTTTATGATCTTGTTGCTGACCGTGATCATCTACCCGCTGTTCGTGCCAAATCCCCCGTTGGCCATTATCGCTCAGGGAACCTTCTTTGAACCCGGCATCTATGTGAATGTTTACGACAGCGTAAATGCAAAATCTTATACACTTCAATTAGACAATGCCGCTGCCAAACGCATTGAAAGCAAGTTAAAGGACCAGGACCGCCAGGATATGCGGGATTGGCTTGTGGCAGATGGGATTCCCGCTGACCAGATCGACATCACGAATACACAACAACTCCTGGAGTTATGGAAAAACAATTACGACTCAAACAAAACTTTTCCAGGGATGACGTATGCCAAACAAAGATACTACCAAAGATTGGACGCCTCACTCCAGGGTCTTCTATCTACAAGTGGTCTGATCATCGCATCACAGGATTCGAAAACAAATTCCTTGGTACAAGCCGGCACTATTAAGCAATCTGATTACGCAAATATCGAACAGGTTGCAAACGTAAAGGTGTTACCGCTGGGAACTGATAATTTCGGTAGAGATGTGCTGACCGAATTAGTCAAGGCAACAGCCGTATCGCTGCAAATCGGATTCGTCGCCGGTTTTGTCGCAACCCTGATCGGCTTGACCTTGGGATTACTAGCAGGTTATGTTGGAGGCTTTACAGACGACCTGATTGTATTTCTCACCAATCTCTTTCTCGTCATTCCAACTATCGTATTGCTGATTTTGATCTCCTTTAGCATCGGGCAAGATAAACGCGGCGCCTTTACTATCGCTATAGTGATCGGGCTCACCGCCTGGCCTTGGACTACCAGAGCGGTACGGTCGCAAGTGATTTCATTGCGCAACCGCGATCATGTCAACTTGTCGAAAATATCCGGACATTCGATCGTTCACATCATTATCCATGATATTTTGCCGTACATCGCCTCGTACGTGGTCATGGCATTTATTTTGCAAATTTCCTCGGGCATCCTGGCGGAAGCTCAATTATCGATCCTCGGGCTGGGACCTAGAACAACTGAGGTGCCAACGTTGGGTTTAATGATGCAATGGGCAATGATCTACCAGGCAGAGATTCTAGGAAAATGGTGGGCGTACTTCCCCGTGCTGCTTGTCATCGCTTTGATCACCTTCTCGATGAACTTAATGAATACTGGTCTGGACCAGGTATTTAATCCGGCACTGAGAGATTAGGAGTTTGATATGCCCAATACAATGTTAGAAGTTAATGAACTAACCACGAAATACGTCACCCGGTTTAAAGAGGATGTTTACGCGGTCGACCATATATCCCTAAAAGTCGAAGAGGGCAGATCGCTTGGAATCGCAGGGGAATCCGGCTGCGGAAAGTCAACATTAGCCCTCAGCCTGATGGGATATTACTTTCCTCCGCTGCACTATATGAGCGGGGATATCATCATCAACGGGAAAAATATCTCCGGGATGGATCCCGACGAAGTTCGTAAATTAGTTCTGGGAACCGAGATTGCTTACATTCCTCAAGCCGCGATGAACGCGCTCAACCCAACCCAGAAGATTATCAGCTTCATTGAGGATGTCGTTCAAGCGCATGAACTGTACCAAACCAAGAAAGAGATTTATGAACTCGCCCGAAAATGTTTCGACACCTTAGGGCTTCCTGAAGATGCACTGCAAAAATATCCGGTTGAACTTTCAGGCGGCATGAAACAACGCGTGGTGATCGCGGTCTCTGTGCTGCTTTTACCGAAAGTGCTGATTGCCGATGAACCCTCCTCCGCCCTCGATGTCACTTCGCAGAAGATGGTTATCAAGATGTTGCGGCAGTTAATGGAAGTCGGTTTTATCAGCTCATTGATCTTTATCACGCATGAACTTCCACTACTGTACAACGTAACCGATGACATCATGGTGATGTATGCCGGGCAGATCATGGAAAAAGCAACTTCAAAAGAGGCTGTGTTTGATCCGCTCCATCCTTATTCCAAAGGTCTGATGGGCTCGATCATTGTCCCTGAAAAAGGATTGCGGAATGTCAAGCTGACAGCCATCCCCGGAGTGCCACCCAATCTTAAAAAGCCGCCAACCGGATGCCGTTTTGCGGAACGCTGCAAATATGTTCGGCCAGAGTGTACCTTGCATGCCATTCCTCTCCGTGAAATCGGTGGCGGGCGCATGTACCGCTGCATCTTATCGGAAAAAGAACTAAGAGAGACTTATGCGAGGGAGGCCCATAAAAATGTCAAATGAAAGAAATTTATGTCTGAGCGCGTCAGGGCTGACCAAAGTATTTGGATTCGGCCGCCAGAAAACAGCCGCCGTTGACCATGTGGATATCAATCTATACGAGGGCGAAGTTGTTTCCATCGTGGGTGAATCGGGCAGCGGAAAAACCACTTTAGCTAAGATGCTTTTGGGACTGCTCGGCCCCACAGAAGGCGATATCTACTTCCAAGGGAAGAAGCGCGATATCAGCACACAGAGAAAGAAGCAGGAATATTGGAAGAACATTCAGGCGATCTTTCAGGACCCGTTCTCTTCGTACAACATCTTCGACAAGGTCGACGCTGTATTGTTGGATTGCATTCATATGCGCGGCGGCCGAAAGCTTCCACACGAGAAAAAAATAGAGATCATGGCCGAGGCGTGCAGCTTTGTCAACCTGAAGTTCGAGGAACTGACCAACAAGTATCCGTTTGAACTTTCCGGCGGACAGATGCAGCGCTTAATGATCGCGCGCATCTTTTTGCTGAAACCGAAGATTCTGCTGGCCGATGAGCCGACCTCGATGATCGATGCCTGTTCGCGCGCGACGATTCTGGATGAGCTCATGCAACTGCGTAACGAAACCGGAATGACTGTCATTTTCATCACCCATGATATTGGTCTGGCATATTATGTATCCGACAGCGTATACATTATGGAGCATGGAAAGTTTGTAGAAAGCGGAACGGCTGATGATGTCATTCTGCATCCGAAAGAACCTTATACCAAACGCTTGATCAGTGATGTTCCAAAGATCCATGAAGAATGGGACCTCTCAACTGTTTAGTACATCTCTCTTTAGGTTCAAGCAGAAGTAAATATATTTTTTAAAACTCATTAAGGAACATGATATGCAGAGACAATCTTTATCGGGGGATTGGAAATTTCGCCAGTCTGAGACAAATAAATGGTTACCGGCTCATGTACCCGGCAGCGTACATACCGATTTATTAGCACTAGGTCGCATCCCCGACCCGTTTGTGGGCGATAACGAATCGCGCGTCCGTTGGGTCGCCGAAGCCGATTGGGAATATCGTTGCCAGTTTTTGGCCGAGCCCGAATTATTGAACAAGCCTCACATTTGGTTGGTCTTTGACGGGTTGGATACGTTGGCAACGGTCAGCTTAAATGGCCGCGAGTTGGGGCGCGCCGCGAATATGTTCCGGCAATATCGCTGGGATGTGAAGTCGCTGCTCAAAGCGGGTGAGAATGACTTGCAGATTGTTTTTGAATCTCCTGTGCGTTTTACCGCCGCGCAACAAGCCATTCGTCCGATGGCGGGCGTTTCGCAGGCGATTCCCGGCGGACCGCATTTGCGTAAAGCACCCTGCCAGTTTGGTTGGGATTGGGGTCCACAACTGCCTCCGATCGGAATTTGGAAAGATGTTCGCCTGGAAGGCTATGATGGCGCGCGCATTGAGGAAGTTCACCTCACTCAACAGCATGATAACGGTCATGTAATAGTTGAAGCGCAAGTTAATCTTCAGAGTTGGGAAGACGCGCCTCGTTCGATCATTATGCAGATCGTTGCGCCGGATGGGAAAGTTTTTGAGACCAGCGAAAAAATTGCATCCGGTGGTGATGGCAAGCTTCAGGTCCGAATTGCCGAACCGCAGCTTTGGTGGCCGAACGGTTATGGCACGCAACCACTATATCAAGTCAAAATCGAACTGCATCAAGCGAATGTCTCATTGGATCAACGCGAATATCAACTTGGCTTGCGCACGATTGAATTGCGTCAACAGCCAGATGAATGGGGACGTTCTTTTACATTTGTGGTCAATGGACAACCCATTTTTGCAAAAGGCTCCAATTGGATTCCAGCCGATTCTTTCCCGACCCGTATCTCGGATGCCTATCTCGAAGGGCTGATCCGTTCTGCCGCGGAGACGCACCAAAATATGCTGCGCGTATGGGGCGGCGGATTCTACGAAGAGGAACGTTTTTACGATCTGTGTGATCGCTATGGTATTTTAGTGTGGCAGGAATTTATCTTCTCTTGCAGCATTTATCCGTTAGATGAACCAACATTCCTGGAGAACGTTCACGAAGAAGTGAAGGAAAATGTTCGTCGCCTAAGGCATCGCGCCAGCCTGGCGTTGTGGTGCGGCAATAATGAGATGGAATGGGGCTGGGAGAGTTGGGGTTGGGCAAAGCAGCCTCTGGAAGATCAACTTCCAGAGTTGGTGAAACAATTCCCCGCGTTGGTTTTTTTGATGGATGCAGTCGGCCAACGCAAATTGCTTCCCGATTGGGAAATCCTGAAGAAAGCTTATGACGATTTCTTCCACAAGACATTGCCGAGTTGGGTAGCTGAACTCGATCCGAATACTTCTTATTGGCCGAGTTCACCTTCATCGGATACGCCCTTTCACAATGTCAATGGTCAACAACAAGGCGACGCGCATTACTGGGATGTGTGGCACGGACGCAAGCCATTCACCGCATATCGCAATCAGTATCCGCGCTTTATGAGTGAGTTTGGTTTCCAAGCCTTGCCTCCACTGGAAACCATCCGCACCTACGCGGAAGAGTCCGAATGGAACATGACTTCCTACATTATGGAACGTCACCAGAAGAACGATAGCGGCAACTCCCTCATGGTCGGACAGTTGCTGGATACCTTCCGATTGCCGAAGGATTTTGAATCGCTGGTGTATTTAAGTTTGGTACTTCAAGCAGAAGGCATCCGTTACGGCGTGGAACATTGGCGAAGACATCCCAAGCGCGTCTCCGGCACTTTGTATTGGCAGCTCAATGATTGTTGGCCGGTAGCTTCCTGGTCGAGCCTGGATTACTTCGGCCGTTGGAAAGCACTGCACTACGCTGCGCGTCGTTTCTACGCGCCTTTGATGTTATCCGTTGAAGACAAGCCAACTGAAATGAATGTTTATATTACCAACGAGTTTCACGAAACATGGAAAGGTTCTGTGAAATGGTCGTTGGAGACGTTAGGCGGCAAAGTATTGGAATCTGGCGAAGAAACCGTGAGAGCCACTCCATTTGATGCAACCTCGATTTGCCATCTCGATTTTTCCAATCGATTAAACGACGATCTGCGCCGCGACACGGCGTTTGTCGCCGATCTCTATCAAAATGGACAATTCGTGTCGCGGCAAGTGGCATTTTTCATTCCCACTAAACATCTGAATCTGACGAATCCTGAAATCTCAACCCAGGTTCGCATTGAACATCAAGAAGTTCATATCGAGTTGACGTCTCGTTCACTGGCGCGTTTGGTAGAGTGTTCGCTGGAAGGCGTAGATGCAGTTTTCAGTGACAACTACTTCGATCTGCCCGCCGGTCGCACCGTCCGCATCACCGCGCCGCTGCCCGCCGGCTGGACACTCTCGCAAGTTCAGGCAGCACTCAAAGTTCGTTCGATCTATGATTCGTATGCACATGGTGCAACGGAATAATTCTTGTAAGGCTTTCTAAGGAGCACACAATGTCTGAGAAAATCCAAGCCATCATTGCCAAGATGACACTTGAAGAAAAAGCTGCCCTGTGCACTGGCGCAACTCCATGGACAACGACTCCGATTGAGCATTTGGGCGTACCTGAATTGACTGTATCCGATGGGCCACATGGCCTTCGCCATGTGCCGGATGTCAATTCCATGGCGAATGAAAGTTTGCCCGCTACCTGCTTCCCCACTGCATCTTGTAGCGCCTCCACTTGGGACCCAGACCTGCTCCACCAAATGGGCGAAGCCTTGGCTGAAGAATGCATCGCCCAAAATGTGGATGTGTTGCTCGGCCCCGGCGCGAACATGAAACGTTCTCCCTTGGGCGGTCGCAACTTTGAATATTTCTCCGAAGATCCATTCCTCGCCGGAGAGATGGCGACCAATTTTATTAAAGGTGTGCAAAGCAAAGGCGTAGGCACTTCGCTGAAACATTTTGCCGCCAACAATCAGGAATTCCAACGCTTCAGCATCAGCGCTGAAGTGGACGAGCGCACGCTGCGCGAAATCTACCTGCCTGCCTTTGAAAAAGCGGTAAAGCAAGCCAAACCTTGGACAGTGATGTGCGCGTACAACAGACTCAACGACGAATATTGCTCGGAACATCATTATCTATTAACGGATATTCTCAAGAACGAATGGGGCTTCGAAGGTTTTGTTGTATCAGACTGGGGCGCGGTACACGATCGCGTGGCCTCCCTCAAAGGCGGCGTGGATCTTGAAATGCCCGGTCCGCAGGAACGACGCGTGAAAGCAGTTGTGGAAGCGGTCCGTTCCGGAAAGTTGGATGAAGCCATCTTAAATGAATCTGTACGCCGCATCTTGACAATCATCCTCAAAGCCAAAGAGACACCCAAGAACGGAACCTTTGATTCAGACGCGCACCATGAACTGGCTTGCAAAGTTGCCGCCGAGGGGATGGTGCTTCTCAAGAATAATGGTTTGCTGCCGCTCAAAGATCAACAGCACATCGCTGTGATCGGTCGCTCCGCAGAAACCGCGCATTTCCAAGGCGGCGGCAGTTCGCATGTCAACGCGATCAAGGTTGCCGTTCCTTTCAAGGAAATGCAAACTCGCGCCGCCAATGCCGAACTGACTTATGCCGAAGGCTATCCCACCGATAATTCCTTCTGCCAGGAAAAGATCGACGAAGCAGTCACTCTCGCGAAATCTGCTGATGTAGCCACTTTATATATCGCTCTGCCGTCTTTCAAAGAATCCGAAGGCTACGACCGCGCCGACCTCGACTTAACTGAACAACAGATTGCACTCATCAAAGCCGTTGCAAAAGTCCAACCAAACACAGTAGTAATACTTAACAATGGCGCGCCAGTGGCTATGAGCGCGTGGATTGACGATGTGGCTGCTGTGCTCGAAGGTTGGATGATGGGCCAGGCTGGCGGTGCAGCAGTTGCAGATGTGTTATTTGGCAAAGTCAATCCATCTGGCAAACTGGCCGAGACTTTCCCGATCAAACTTTCCGATACCCCCCCATTCATCAACTGGCCGGGTGGCGCTGGCAAAGTCTACTATGGTGAAGGCTTGTTCATTGGCTATCGCTATTACGACGCCAGGCAAGTGCCGGTTCAATTCCCCTTTGGTTACGGGTTGAGCTACACCGCATTTGCGTACAGCAATTCGCGCGCATCGGCCAAAACTTTCAAGGACACAGATGGCGTCACGATCACAGTGGATGTGACGAACACGGGAAAAGTCGCGGGCAAGGAAACCGTTCAAGTGTACGTACACGACCAAAAGTCCGAATTGGTACGGCCCGAAAAAGAGTTGAAGGGTTTTGCCAAAGTGGAACTCCAACCGGGTGAGACCAAATCCGTTTCCGTCAAACTGGATTTCCGCTCCTTTGCTTACTATCATCCCTCATATAAACAATGGATTACCGAAGACGGCGATTTTGATATTTTGATCGCGGCCTCCGCGACGGATATCCGCCAAACGCTGACCGTAGCGCTCGAATCGACCGTTAGCCTGCCCTGCATTCTCGACAAGGAATCCACCATCCGAGAGTGGATGACCGACCAACGCGGCAAGGCCGTGCTCGGCACCTTCTACACTCAAATGGAAGAACAGACTCGCAAAATATTCGGTAGCGAGTCTGGCAATGAGAGTACTATGGGCATGGACTTCCTGGACATGATAGGAGACATGCCGCTGGTCAGTGTGTTGCTGTTCCAGCAAAGCGCGCTGACCATGCCTGCCGAAGATATTGTGGATGGATTGTTGGCGCAAGTTCACAATCTGAGCAAATAGAAACAAGGATAATCCGCGCAGTCGCTTCACGCGTAATATCTTTTCGATGGTAACTCAGGAATTCTCGCAGTGAGCAGTACGCAAGCAAAAAGCAGATACCCCTCACGACTCAGAAAATCCACTCTATTCGTTTGGCTTTGGGATTTTTTATTGATTTGAGTCTTTGAAAAGTCTCGCAGGAATATTTTTATCGCAAAGGATAAACCTTCAATTCCCGGTTTATCCTTTTAAATTCTACGAGCGAAAACTCTCCCCCACCAAAATGAAGCGCGTTGGCCGCGCCCGCGGCAACGCCATAACGCAAAGACCATCGCACCTAACAACGCATCGCCGCTGCCCACGCTGTTGACCATATTGATCTTCGGAGGTTTCACTTTCCAGCCCTCTGTTTGATTAACCAAAATTGCGCCTTTTCCGCCAAACGTGATCGCAACTTGGCGAACTCTAGCCAAACCTAGTTTCCGCGCTGAAGACACTGATTGTTTAACGTCAGATAACTCCGTGCCCAAGGCCTCTCCCAACTCTTTGGCATTGACTTTGATACAAACACCGCGCACTTTCAATGCGGTCTGCAAAGCCTCTCCGCTTGTATCCACCCAAACCGATTTACCAAGGCCACAAGACTCACAAGCAAAAATTTAAACCGTCGCAGCGAAAAGCCTTTCGGCAAACTCCCGCTGATGCAAACCAAATTCGCGTGTACCGCTTGTTTCAAAACAGCTTCGATCAAAATTTGAGATTCTTCCGCCCAAAGTATGAATCGTGCGCGCTACGTTCAATCCTTTTCCACCCGCGGCGGTCAACATCTTTTGCGTGCGATGGACTTTGCCAAGATGGATCGCATCCAAATATAAAGTGCGGTCAATGGCAGGGTTCGGCGTTAGGCAAAGAATCATAAATATTTGTTCCTTCTTCGAGTCTCATTTGGTTGTTCGTGACACTTGCTCTTTGTGCTGACAATGCTCCGCGACCATACAACCTATCAAAACATAGCCCACTGAAGAAACAAATCATGCTCATGTCTGATCAAATGCACCAATATCGTGGGATGTGCTCACAAATTCTACCGAAACTCACGCAAGCCAACAAATGATATTAATCATACAAATTGAGTGTACAAGGGGCACATTGCGCCAATGATGTTGGCCGCGCACAGATTCGATCGTTCGCAATATGCTAATCTTTTGTTTATCTGCATAAAATGATATTTAGAGTATAACTAACAGAGTTCGAGTACACAGCCCATATTCCAGAGTAAAAATGAGAGAACAAATTTTGGATTGTCTATCAAGCGAGGGATCATCATGAACATCCTGTTGGTGTATCCTGAATTTCCCGATACGTTTTGGAGCTTCAAACATGCTTTGAAGTTTATTCGCAAGAAAGCCAGCTCGCCGCCCCTAGGCTTGTTGACCGTAGCCGCCATGTTGCCCTCCGAATGGAATAAGCGGTTGATAGACCTGAATGTGACCATCTTAACCGCAAAAGATTTGGCCTGGGCAGATTATGTTTTCGTCAGCGCCATGATCGTGCAGCGTAGTTCCGCAAATGAAGTCATTGCGCGCTGCAAGAAAGCCAACGTTAAAGTAGTGGCGGGCGGCCCGCTCTTCACAATGGAATACGAGCATTTCCCGGATGTGGACTATTTTGTTTTGAATGAAGCCGAGGAGACGTTAGCGCCGTTCTTGCGCGACCTGGAACAGGGTCAGGCCCGACGCGTATACGCCTCTGCAGAATTTCCCGATATTCATCAAACTCCCATTCCGCTTTGGCAGCTGGCCGACCTCAAACGTTACGACTCGGTCAGCATACAATTCTCGCGCGGCTGTCCGTTCAATTGCGACTTCTGCAATGTGACTTCGCTGTTGGGGCATCGCCCGCGCACCAAGACACCCGCGCAGCTCATCGCCGAGTTGGATGTCCTCTACGCGCTGGGCTGGCATAAGAATATCTTCTTCGTGGATGATAATTTCATCGGTAACAAAAAGCAGATCAAAACAGAAGTGCTGCCGGCATTGATCGAGTGGCGCAAAGATAAGGTCGGCATGCCGTTCGGGACCGAAGCCTCCATTAATCTGGCGGATGATGCGGAATTGATCCACTTGATGACCGAGGCTGGCTTCGACACCGTTTTCATCGGCATCGAATCTCCCAGTGAGAGCAGCCTGATCGAATGCAGTAAGACTCAAAACAAAGGCCGCGACCTTGTGGAGAGCGTCAAGATTCTGCAACGCTCGGGATTGCAAGTACAAGGCGGATTTATCGTGGGCTTCGACAACGACTCGCCTTCCATCTTCCAGCAACAAATTGATTTCATTCAAAAGAGCGGAATCGTCACGGCCATGGTTGGGTTATTGCAAGCTCCCATTGGGACGCGCCTATATGATCGCATGGAAAAAGAAGGCCGACTGGTCAATGACTTCTCCGGCGATAACGCCGATGGCACTACCAATATCATCCCCAAGATGGGCATGCAACCTTTGCATGAAGGCTATCGCAAAATCCTGAACCAGATCTACGAACCAAAATTCTATTACGAACGCGTGCGCACCTTCCTGCGCGAATACCAGCCGCCCAAGATCAAAGCTCCATTAGAGCCACAATATGTGATGGCTTTCTGGCGTTCTATTTACCGGTTGGGAATTCGCGGCGCCGAACGCGTTCAATACTGGCGTTTGTTCTTCTGGACTCTGTTCCGTCGCCCGAAGTTGTTCCCGTTGGCGATCACGTTTGCAATCTACGGCTTCCATTTTCGCCAAGTGGCCGAACTTCATGTAAACTGAATCAAGACTGCAAATTGAGTCGATCAGGCCTCTATTGCCAACAGGAAGCTATTTAGCTCTTGCTCATTAGCGTTTATTTTTCTTCCCGCTCCCAAATCTCTCTGGCAATCATCTCCTGATCGACTGGCAGTTTATCCACGCGTACGCCGACCGCGTTATAGATCGCGTTCGTGATGGCAGGCGTAGTTGGAATGCTGGAAATTTCGCCAACGCCTTTCGCTCCATACGGACCGGAAGAAATTTGATTCTCAACAATGATCGAAGCGATCTCCGGCGTGAGCATAATGCCGGGAACGCGGTAACGCGCCAAACGGTCCGTGACCACGTTGCCATTCTCGACGATAAATTCTTCGGTGAGACAGTTGCCAAGTCCCATCATCACGCCGCCTTCCACTTGTCCTTGTAAACCGAGCGGATTGATCGCCGCGCCTACATCATTGGCAGAGATCACTTTCAGCACGCGCACCTCGCCCGTGATCTTGTTGACTTCCACTTCGGCGGCTTGCACACCAAAGGAAAAAGCGAAGTGCATATCGCCGCCCGTGCCAAGCGGCTGGGTCTTCGGCGCTTCATATTCGTAGCGGACTTTCGGTTGCTGGCCCGATGCGATCATTTCTCGATAAACATCGGCATAAGTCAACTCATGTCCATTAACGCAGACAACGCCGTTCTCGAATCGAATCTGCTCGGGGCGCACATCATATTTCTCAGCCAGCGAAGCGGCGATCTCTTCGCGTAATGTCTTGGCCGCGTAACGCGAAGCATTGCCCGTGACAAAAGTCTGGCGCGAAGCAGTGGTTGGCCCGCCATTGGGAGTCAAATCCGTATCCATCACCAGCACATTGACTTTTTCCGGAGCGACCGACATCTCTTCCGCGACGATCAAACGCATCACCGTGACGAGGCCCTGTCCTAACTCCGCGGCAGAACTGCGAACCTGAAAAGTACCATCGGCATACAGTTCCACGTCCGCGCCGGAAATATCAGCTGCGCCGCCACCGAGGCCGGTATTTTTGTACGCGGCAGCCAGCCCCCATGAGCGTACCAAGTTCGGATTCACGGGATCAATTTTCGGGGCGAAAGGATACGCATCATGCTTTCGCATTTCGGCATTCACTTTGTCGATACATTCCGTCAAACCAACAGATTCTTTTAATTCCTGTCCGGTATTGGTAATGCTGCCAACATGCAACGCATTCATGCGGCGCAACTCGACACGGTCGATGCCCAGTTGATCGGCAAGCATATCCATCATCGACTCGACTGCAAACGCGGATTGCGTAACGCCGAATCCGCGGAACGCGCCCGCAGGCGGATTGTTGGTATACATGGCGTAGCAATCGGCGCGCACATGCGGAATATCATAAGGGCCAGCCGAATGCGTAGTGGCGCGCGTCATCACTTTTTCACCGAGCGAGGCGTACGCGCCGGTATCGCCATAAAGCTCGGTTTCCACTGCGACCAATCGCCCGTCTTTTTTTGCGCCCATTTTCACGCGGATTTGTGTGGCATGCCGCTTCGGATGCACAAGCAAACTTTCATGACGGTCGAACAATAATTTCACCGGCCGTTGTGTCACGTTCGCCAGCATGGCCACATGAATTTGTCCCATCACATCTTCCTTGCCGCCAAAGCCACCGCCCATCAACTGCCCCACCACGCGCACGCGTTCTTCAGGCCAACCCATCACGCGCGCCACCTGTTCGCGATCCTGATACGGAATTTGCGAGCCAACATAAATTTCCATGCGACCATCGGGCAGCGGCACGCCGATGCTACATTCCGGTTCAATGAACGCGTGGTCAGTGGTTGGCGTGTGGAAGGTGTGCTCAAAAATAAAATCAGATTCCGCAAAACCTTTATCCATATCCCCTTTGCGGACTTTAATGTGCTTAAGCAGATTTCCTTTTTCGTGGATTTGCGGAACGCCATCCTGCCGCGCCTGCACCGGATTTGTGATCACGGGCTGGAGGTCGAACTCCGCTTCGATCAACGCCGAAGCTTGCTCGGCGATCTCCTGAGTTTCCGCGGCCACGATAGCCAGCGCGTCGCCCACATAGCGGACGCGTTCCCCAACGCCGACCATCACCGGCCAGTCATAAATGACCAATCCATGATTGTGTTCGGCGGGAATATCTTCCGCGGTTAAAACCGCGACTACGCCATTCAAAGCTTTGGCTTTTGAAATATCCAATTTCTTCAAAAAGCCATGCGGGATCATGGCACGCCGCACTTTGGCATACAACATGCCATCGAACTCCAGGTCGTCCGTGTAAACTGCTTTCCCTGTTACTTTCTCAATCGCTTCGGGGCGCAAATGCGAATGGCCAACGGATTTATGGCTATGAATCGAATCGGGAATATGAGTCGGCTTTTGAACAGGTTCGCCGGTTCGCAAAGCTTGCGCCGCGGCAAGGATGGCATTTTCAATCGAGGGATAACCCGCACAGCGACAGAGTGTATCTTTCAACGCAAAACGAATCTCGGCGCTGCTTGGATTCGGATTCCGTTTGAGCAAAGCATAGGCGGTCATGATCTGGCCGGGGATGCAGAATCCACATTGGACTGCGCCATGCTCCACAAACGCTTCCTGCAATGGATGCAATTTCATTTCTTCATGAATGCGCTCGGCAAGGCCTTCAATCGTGACGATGCTTTTTCCGTCCGCGCGCTCAGCCGGATAGATGCAAGACATCGTCGGTTCGCCATCCACAAGCACAGTGCACGCGCCGCACTCAGCCTCTTCACAGCCGATCTTTGTGCCCGTGAGTCGAAGTCGTTCGCGGAGGAGAGTCGAAAGTGTTTCGCCTGCAACTGCTTCGAGCAAATAAGATTTTCCGTTAACAGAAAGATTTATAGTTGACATACCGATAACTCTATTCTGCGCGTTTCCACGCTGTATTCAACACATCCATAAACAAACCGCTGATGATATGCCTGCGATAATCCGCGCTGGCACGCCGAGCACTGGTGCGAAATTGGGCTTGCGCAAGCAACGCTTCAAGCACAATTTCAAACGCCGCTTCGCTATAAGTTTTTTCGCGCAAAACTTCCTCCGCTTGTGTAGCGCAAAACGGAGTTCCTCCACCGGGGCCAACCGCGATATGAATATCCCTGACTTTGTCTACCGCGCGCTCAAGCCAGACCGCGCAATTCAAAATAGGAAGCGCGACTCCTTGCGGGCGCATGATGCGTTTGAAACAAGAGGCCTGATTCTTTTTATTCAAAGGCAAATAAAAACCGACCAGTAATTCTTCGCCATGTTTGAGTGCAGATTTCCCCGGGCCAAGAAATAAATCTTTGAATGAAACACAATGAGTTCCAGAGTTATCAGCGATTTCCGCTTGGGCATTCATCGCGAGCAACGCGATCGTCCCATCCGCGGCGGGAAGCGCGTGCGCGACATTTCCGCCAAGCGTGGCCACGTTACGGACTTGCGGCCCGGCGATCAAGTTGCAGGCTTCGGTCAAGGCCTGGGCATGCTGACGAGTGAGCAGGTCCAGCGCGACGCGATTGACCGAGACAGCCGCGCCGATAAAAAACGAGTCGCCGCGAATTTCGAGCGCGAGCATTTCGCGGATTCCGGTCACATCTATTAACGTTTGAACTGGGGAATGTCGGCCTTGTTCGAGGTCGAGCAATAAATCGGTACCGCCTGCAATCGGGGCAAGTGGACGCGGCGCGTGAGCCAATGCATCCATTGCTTCTGATAATGTTTTAGGCCTGATATAGTTTTGCCAAAGGTTCATGGGTGGCGTTCTCTTTCTGGCGGGCGGTACTTTTCGATGGGATCACCCAACGCCGTTGATGGTTGCGCATCAGCGACCACCGAACCGATGGATCATTTTGTGTGCTTATTGTACAACAGGTGTTCCTTCTTCAGGATGAACGCCTGCCATTAACAAACCAAGTTTTTCCGGTGTTGCTTCGGCGCGTGGAACGATGTCCATCATGCGACCCTCATAGATGACGGCGATACGATCCGAGAGAGTCAAAATCTCATCGAGGTCTTCTGAGATCAGCAGGATGGCAGTCCCGGCTTCACGCTGCGCCAACAACCGTTTGTGTATATATTCAGTCGCGCCGATATCCACGCCGCGCGTCGGCTGGGCCGCGATCAATACTTCGGGATGACGCGACAACTCGCGCGCCATGATCAACTTTTGGATGTTTCCGCCCGATAAATTTTTGAGCGGCGTATCCAGGCTGGGCGTTTTGACCGTGAACTCGTTTACCAAATCAATGGCATGCGATTCCATGCGTTGAAAATCAAGAAAAATTCCGTGCGTATATTGAGGAGCCGAATGATCGTGCAAATAAAGATTCTCTTCCACAGAGAATTCCCGAATGGCGCCATCGCGCATACGCTCTTCTGGAATATACGCCATGCCAGCATCAATGCGCTGGTTGAGAGTGGAACCAGTGATATCACTCGAACCAATCGTCACTTTTCCGGCCATCGCTTTGCGCATCCCAGCCAGGCCTTCAGCCAGCTCGCGTTGCCCGTTGCCGGATACCCCTGCCAAGCCAACGATTTCCCCGGCGTGAATTTCCAAATCGATTCCATGCAAAGCTTCGGTACCGCGGTCGCCCATGGTTTTCAAACCTTCGATTTTGAGCATAACCGGCCCCGGCTTGAGCGGTCGCGGCTCGATCTCTTTGAGTTCACGCCCGACCATCATCTTGACCAATTCATCGCGCGTCACTTCACGAGTCAAGCGCGTGCCGATTACGCGTCCATCGCGCAAGACCGTCACGCGATCGCTGATGTCCATCACTTCATGTAATTTGTGCGAGATGAAAACCAACGAATGACCTTCACTCACCATGCGCCGCAAAGTCGCAAACAGATCATTGACTTCCTGCGGAGTCAACACCGCCGTCGGTTCATCGAGGATGATCAGACTTGCTCCGCGATACAGCGCTTTCATGATCTCGACCCGCTGCTGTTCCCCGACAGAAAGCTGCCACACGTAAGCTTGCGGATCAACTTTCAGTCCGTATGCATCAGCCAATTCATGAATCCGGCTGGTGACTTTATCCAGATCGAGAAGAGGCTCACGTGAAGAACGAAGTCCAAGCGCCACATTCTGCGCCACCGTCAGAGTTGGGACCAGCATGAAATGCTGATGAATCATTCCGATCCCCGTCCGAATCGCATCGGCAGGCGAGCGAAACATATACGGCTTGCCATCAATGATGATCTCGCCCTCATCTGGTTGGTACAAACCGTACAACTGCCGCATCAATGTACTTTTGCCGGCGCCATTTTCCCCAAGCAACGCGTGGACTTCTCCGGCTTGCACTTCAAAAGTCACTTTGGAATTGGCCAAAACGCCGGGGAAACGTTTTACGATATTACGCATTTCGACATGCTGAATGCGTTGGCTTTTGAGGATTGGAGTTTCAGATTTCACGGTTCACCATTGACTCATCTCACAAAGAGGTTTTCTCCTGCATGCAAGTGCAGGAGAAAACCTGAACGAACAATGTTCAATTACGGATTGACTTTAATCGAACCGCTTTGAATCCCTTGAATGGCTGCATCGCCAGCCGCCTTTACATCCGCGGGCAGGCTATAGCCGGAGTTATAAGCGATTTTCAAACCATTATTGGCAAGTGTCAGCGTATACACACTTCCGCCGAGCGTACCGGCTTGATGCTTGGCAATCATATCCTTTAACATGGCTGTCCAATCGTAAACCTGGCTGGCCACCACCAAATTGGGGGCCAAAGATGATTGGTCAGCCTGGGTGCCGAACCACAACACATTGCCTGCATCCTTGGCAGCGCCAATCGAACCGACCACAGATTGAGAAGAGCCGGTCAGGATATCCGCGCCAGCCTGGATATGCGTCTTGGCCGCGGCAGTCATGAGAGCCACATCGGAGAATGAGCCAGTCCAAGTCTTGGCGACTTTGATCGTTGGATCAACCGAAGCCACGCCCTGAACGAAACCATCAATATAAGTCTTGGCATCGCCTACTTCAACGGGACCAGTCACACCGATGATTTTGCTCTTGGTCAATTTAGCGGCCATCACGCCATTCACATATCCGCCCTCTTCCGCGGCAGCCGTATATGCATAGACGTTCGGCATGCCAAAGGTATTGACATCTGTTCCCCAGGCAAAAGTTGTCTTGGGGAAGTCCGGCGCAATATCCTGGACCGATGAACCATATTGCGAACCATGAGCGATCACAATGTCATAGCCCTTGCTGGCATAATCGCGGATCGCTGCAGCTGCGTCCGGCACACTGAAGAGATTATCCGTATATGCAATTTCGAGAGCGGATGCGCCGCCCATATCCTTCTGAACCGATTGCAACGCAGACCACATGGATTGACTGAAGGCGGCATCATTGGTGGCGCTCGGCATAATTACTGCAATGCGAATCGTTTTGGGTGCGGCCGCGGTGGCAGGTGCACAGGCAGTGAACAGCATCGCGATCAGCAACAACCCAATGACCAACACACTTTTTTGTTTCATTTTCTTCTTCTCCTAGTAGAGAATTGTCAGGCTTTCAATCTTTTGAAATAGCTGGCAATAAGCCAGCAACTGGCAGAGGACTGATGCCAATTTTCAAGTCATTATTTCTGGTCATCCACCTCCTTGTCGATTTGGATTAACTTTCGCCTCGTTCGAACGGCTTATTAAGCGCAGCCGGCTGCCGTACGCGATTAACAGTCACAGTCAAAGCCGCAATCGTTAACAGATAAGGGAGCATCACTGCCACATCTGAAGGAATCTGGACACCCAATACTTGCATCCACAATTGAATCGAGTTGACAACACTAAATAAGAGTGCGCCACCCATGACTCCCCATGGGTTCCACCCGCCAAAATAAACCAAAGCCACTGCGATAAAACCTTGCCCGGCTGTCAAGTTATCTTGAAAGAGATTCACCAAGGCGATGGATAATGAGGCCCCAGCAATGCCCGCCAGAACTGAGCCTAGACAAACGCTAAAGTAACGGATTCGATCTACATTGATTCCGAGCGAATCGGCAGCAGCCGGATTCTGCCCAACCGATTTGATCTTGAGTCCCAGCGTCGTCTTCTCCAAGACCCACCACGCAATTGGGACAAGCAGGAACGCGCCATATACAGGAATGCTGTGCTGGAACAGAATGGGCCCAACAATGGGCAGATCACCAAGAAAAGGAATTTTGACCGGCTGGAAACCATCGATTGTTTTAACAGTTCCAATCGTGATCTTGAATAACAAGCTGGACATGCCAAGCCCAAACATATATAAGCCGATACCGCTAATTCCCTGTTCAGCCTTTAGGGTGACACTGATGAAAGACATGAGTAGACCCATCAGGAGACCGATCACCATGGCAACCAACAAGGCCAGCCACAAATTACCGGTGTTCAGCGCCACATAAAAGGCACCATAAGCGCTCAGAAGCATGATGCCGTCCACACCCAAGTTCACGACCCCGGAGGTTTGCGTGAAAGTCTCTCCAATGGCAGCATAAAGGAATGGCGTAGCCAGACGAATCATCGAAATCAGAATCCCGCCCAAGACGCCGGTAGAAATAATATCGTTCATGACTTCTCCTCTTCGTCTTGCGAGCCCAGCTTGCGCCGGGATTCCCAATGCCGCGACCAGATCGCCGACCCGGACACAAACAGCACCACCAAACCGAGAATGGCGCTGATCAAGGAAGATGGCACCTGCACCGTACGCTGCATTTCATTCGCGCCCACCAGCAAACCGCCAAATAGAATCGAAGCGGGAATCAAGCCCAGAGGATGCAGGCTACCTAACAAGGCGGCAACAATCCCGGTAAAGCCGTAACCGCTGGTGATGCCGTCCAACAAACGATGCTGTACGCCAATTACTTCGATGACGCCCGCCAAGCCAGCAAAGCCTCCTGCCAGTGTCATCGAAAGCGCCTGATAAAACGGAACGTTAATCCCCGCGTAACGTGAGGCATCAGGGTTCAATCCCACCGACCGGATACGATATCCAAGGGTAGTGCGCCATAAAAAGAAATACACCACGATAGCCAGCAAAACTGCCAGAATCGCTCCAGCGTGCAACAAGGTCTGTGGGATCAAACGCGGCAACCAGACTTGTTGAGGAAGCCGCGCCGATTGAGCGAGAAAAGTTCCGGCAGCGACACCAGCCGGATCCATCAGCGGGCCGCGAATGAGTAAGTACATCAACTGCTGGGCAATCGAATTCATCATGATCGTGCTCAAAATTTCATTAACATGCAAGCGCGCTTTCAAAATACCCGGAACAAACCCCCAAGCGGCCCCTGCTAGAAAACCCAGAATCAGAGTAACCGGAATGAGCAACCAGCCCGGCCACGTACTAAACGTTAATGGAAACCATGTGGCCATGATGGCACCAACGATGATCTGACCTTCTCCACCGATATTGATCACGTTGGCTCTGAACGCAATACAAATCCCCAACCCAACTAACAGTAAAGGAGTAGCTTTAACTAATGATTGGGTAATCCCCGAGACACTCCCTACAGCGCCATTGATCAGTGCGCCATAAGCAGAGATTGGGTCAACCTTGAGAATAACCAGCATGATCGCGCCGATCAACAGGGCTACCAGAACGCCTGCAAGTGGCAACAATATGTGGAGCACAACATTCCCCCAATCAAACCCCGTGCGGTGGAGGGGAGCTGAATCACTGGCAGCTTTTTTAGCTGGCATAGCTTATTCTCCGAAGAAATTCTGAAATGTTGTAACTTATAAGATTAAGTCGATTTACCCGTCACAACAGTAATAGCAGAGGAGTAATTCTTAAAGCTTTTGTCAATCGCATGTTTTAATCCACAAAGCGGATGCGAATTAACTCCATGCTTGCACCAAGCTTAGGCGCAAGATCGAATCGTCAAAATAATTAATGCCTTGCGCAAGAGGCAAATTATCTTTCCCATAGAACACAACTTGTAATTGTAATAAGGTGTTATCTGCCTCGCCGCCTAAAAATTCCCGCGCTTCCGATATCATTTTCACGGAACGAATATCAGTAATGGCAAAGGCTATCTTCTGATGACAATATCTATATAAGATCTCACGAATATGCAGTTCCCCATCAATACTTTGTACAGGCTCGCGTACCAGAGAAAAAGGAACAACGTTATTCGACAAAATCACCGGATGCTGATCGGCAAAAAACAACCTGCGCAGGAAAAGCATTTCCTCTCCGGCTTCCACAGCCAGAGCCAATGCTTCTTTTTCGGTAGCGGGCCTATGCTCGATGGAAAGTGACTGGATGGATGGCTTGAAACCATTGCTCTCAATTAACTGCACAAGATCCCACAGATTTCCTGAGTGAGCATTGACTTCGCGGACGCGCGCATTTACATATGTACCGTTTCCCTGTTTGCGAATGATAAGACCATTGACTGCCAACTTGGCAAGCGCTGTCCGTATCGTGGCCCGGCTTACCCCCAGTTCCTCAGACAACTCACTCTCAGACGGCATACGGCTACCAGCCGGATATGAACCATCCCGAATCCGCCTAAGGAGGATCTCGTCAACCTGATTGGCAACCGTTCTTGACTGGACGATTTGCATAGTGAGTCGATTTGTTGGATGATAGTCGTCTGACATTCATTTTGTATCATGCATCACAATCGGATTCAAGTGACATTTGTCTGACTTTTCCCCAGTACAACGCGATTATCTTTCGATAACAGAGTTCACTCAATACGAATCACTATTGCTGTCTATACCGCTTATCTATCGTTGCTTCTTCGAGCGTGGGTTGTCCATCTGTGCCGCCTGCTTGTTGGGTGGATAAAGCTCCACACACACAACCCAGGCGCAAAGACTTTTCAAGTTCCCAATGATTCAAATAACCATATAAGAATCCAGCATCGAATGAGTCGCCTGCCCCAATCGTATCAATCACTTTTACAGGAATGGAAGCGACTCGGACTCTCTCGCTTTTTTGGATTCCCAAAGCTCCATCCGCGCCCAATTTGATCGCCAGCGCTTCCACCCTGGACCCAAGCCTGCTGGCCGCTTCATCGGCATTTTCCGCGTCGGATAGCGACAATGCTTCTCTTTCATTTGGCAGAAATACATTTGTTACCGAAAGCAATTCATCGAATCCAATCCATTGTTCGGACGGATCGTAATTGGTATCGAGCGACGTAGTTAATCCAAATGTATGAGCGCGACGAAACAGACTCGGCAGGTCAGGTTGAAGTTTAGTTTGCAGGAAATATGATGCAACGTGCAAATGTTTGGATTGCATCAATAACTCATCAGAGATGTCTGAGGCCCGTAGTTCGGCGACCAAGCCCGAGTGAGTCAGAATCGCTCTATCCGATTGATGATTCAAAATCACACTGAGTCCGGTCTGTCCTTCAGAGCGAACGACCACGTTGCTGACATCCACATTCCGCTTGCGCATTTCATCGAGCATGAAGTGACCAAAGACATCGTCGCCGCAAACGCCAATGAACGCGACATTGAGTCCAAGCCGCGCCGCGCCGCACGCAAATATCGCGGACGATGAACCAATGTTGAGCGAAGCCGAGTCAACCAGTTTTTCAACTTGACCAAACTCAGGCGTGACATCGCCTGTGAGAATGAGATCGGGGTTGAGCTCGCCAGCAACGAGGATATGGAACATTAGTAGGTTTTGTACCAATCGAACGGTGCGCTGGCTTGATAGAAATCAGTGTAGGGCTTGGCCAGCGCGCGACACAATGAAGTCAGTCGCGAGAGACGAGATTTGGCAGTAGTCATCAAAAAGTTTTTGCGTTCTTCCGCGCTCATCGTGACTGCTTCCTTCCACACCGCGCGCCCGACAGCGATTCCGCTGGCGCCCGCGTTACAGGCAACGGTGACTTGTCTTAAGAAAACATCATACTCCACCGCGGCGGAAAGAAGAATCCATGGCACGACAGATACAGAAGAAATTTCCTTGCAAGCGGCCAGCCATTTGGATTCGTCAATTTCGTTCACATCAAGAGGAAATTCTGCTTTGAGAATATCTGCATTAAGTGGCGTCAATCTTCTCGCGGTTTCAACCACTACATAACGTTTTTCGTCAGAGGAGAGTTTTTTATTTTCATCCAATGAATACGATAAAGGCTCGAGCATGAGGACCAGATCGTGCTTGATGCAATCTTCTGCAATCCTTGCAGTGAAGTTTTCGATCTCATCTGCCGTGGGCGAATCGGGATGATAGTAAACCAACAGCTTGACCGCGCTGGCGCCCATCCGCTTGGCTTTTTCCACACTCCAGCCGGGAATGATCTGGGCGTGCCGGGCGATGGCGTCACCGGTGTAGCCGGTTGATTCGACGGCCACCACCAAGCCGACGTTGTTTGGGATGACCCCTGCTACGATGGCTTGCGCGGCAGAGACTTCGGGATCAAGCAAAACAGCCGTGGCTTCAGAGGCGAGCACGGAGGTTACATCGAGTTTAAAACAGGAAAGTTGAGCATCATCCGCGAAAGCAGGATTCGCTTTACGGAGATTCTGTCGATGATCGAGTGCAAGCGCCGTGAACGTGCCATGCTCCGATGAGATTTGTTGCAAGCCGCGCAGTTTGCCGATGGTAATTGGTTTCATGTGCCAGGTTCCAGGTTTAGCACTCACTCCTACTCTCCTATTGGGAAAGAGGAATTAAGGGCAAGTTTGAATCCACGCGTCGAGGCCGCGATGTTTGAGGATAGTGCTGAAGTTCAGTTGTTTGGATTGTTTACAAAAGGCAGAGAAATCTCCGGGCAAGTCCGTGTATTCAGCGGCGAAGACTGGCTTGCCTGCTTTGATATACGGCAACATGCTTTCAACATTGCCGTAATAGAAGTAATCTTCGGTGATGGCAAAGTCATATACATTTACAAGATCTGCAACTTGATCGGAGGCGTTCTTCTGTCCAATGGCAAGCCCGCGCTGATGCGCTTCATCCGCAAGCCAGAGAGCATATTTCAACTGGTCGTCGTAAGTGAGCGGAAAGCCTGTATCGTTGGTATGGATTTCCATATTATCCGGCTCGAGCGCGTCGAAGCCTTTAGTTTGGCATAGATCGAGGCGAGCCAGCATGACCGGCGCGAGCTTATCGATCTGACGAATGTCCAACCATTTTTCTCCCGGCCAGCCTTCATAATCCTTTCCCAAAACTGCGGGAGGAAATTGATCTTTATCGGGCCGCCAGTTTTCCCATGAGCCAACGCTGATGTAGCAGATGACTTTGCGTCCTTTGGCGTGGAGTTCATCAATGACAGATTGATCTACGTACAAATCAATGTCATAAACATCGGCCTCGACAGCTGTATCAATGTTATTGTTGCCAATTTGCCATTGCCAGGTGAGTCCCACAGTGGGATGCCACCAAGAGGATGCAAATCGAGGAGTCATCGGAGTCGGAGTCGCTTTCGGAACGGGAGCAGGTTTGGGTGAGGATGAAGCGGGTTCACATCCGAGAAGAAAAGAGGAAAGAAAAAAGATATAGAGAAGCGCCGCATATCTCATTGATATTCGGGCAGCATCTCGCCATGCGCCTCGATGAGTTCATCGACCAGCGACCAGATTTGATCGAGGCTGAGTTCGGCGGCTGTGTGCGGATCGAGCATGGCCGCGTGATAGATGTGTTCACGCTTGCGAGTAAGCGCGGCCTCAACGACCAGCGATTGCACATTGATGTTGGTTTGCTGAAGCGCGGCGAGATGCGGAGGCATCACGCCGATTTTGGTCGGTTGAATTCCATTTTTATCGACGAGACAGGGAACTTCGACACAACAACCTTGTGGCAGATTATCGATGAGGCCGTTGTTGGCGACATTGCCATAGACCACGCGCGGCGTGCCGGTTTCCATCGAATGGATGATGAGCGAACCGTACTCCTGACTGCGCTCGTAACGCTGCTCATCGAGTTCGCCGCGTTCAAGTGCGGCTTTATCTTTTTCCCATTCCGCAATTTGGAGTTCGCAGCGCGTGATGTATTCGTCAAGCGGAATCTCGTACTGCTCGATGAGATCAGGCCGATCACGTTTGATGAACCACGGCACATATTCGCTGAAGTGCTCGCTCGACTCGGTGACGAAATATCCCGTGCGGCGCAGCACCTCATAGCGGACGTGATTGGCGAGATCGCGATATCCGCGCGCATAGGTTTTCGCTTCCGCCATCCGTCGAATCTTCGGATACAAATCTTCGCCATCGCGTTCGAACTTGAGATAGAACGCCATGTGATTGATACCCGCGCAGACATAATTGATCTCGTGATATGGCACGCCGATATCCTGTGCCAGGACTTCTGCGGTGCCCTGCACGCTGTGACATAAGCCCACCGTTTTGATCTTGCTGGCGCGGTTGATGGCCCAGGTATTCATCGCCATCGGGTTGACATATTGCAGGAACATCACATCCGGGCAGAGTTCCTCCATGTCTTTGCAGATATCGAGGAACACCGGAATGGTGCGCAGGCCGCGCATGATGCCGCCGATACCGAGCGTGTCGGCGATCGTTTGACGAATGCCGTATTTCTTCGGAATCTCGAAATCAATGACCGTGCTGGGTTTATAGCCGCCGACCTGAAACATGCTGATGGCATAGTCCGCGCCGTCGAGGGCTCGACGACGATCCAGCGTCGCTTCGATCTTCGGCTTGGCTCCGAAGAATTCGGCCATTTTGTGTGCGACAATCTCAGTCGTCTGCAAACGGACGGGGTCAATGTCCATCAGGCTGATGGTGGAGTTGGCAAGCTCGGGAAAAGAAAGAATATCGCCGAGAAGGTTCTTGGCGAAGACGGTACTGCCTGCACCAATGAAAGTGATTTTGGTCATGTAAGTGCTCCCGTGTCAGGATTCAAGTATCAAGTTACAAGTGAGAATTATCGTTTCACGCCGCTCAACGAAATGCCTTCGATGAATTGCTTTTGTGCCAGGAAGAATACGATCAAGAGCGGCAGGATGCTGATCAACGCGCCGGCCATCAAAACAGTGAACTTTCCGCCGTGGGTCATCTGCGTTTGGAAGAATGCCAGGCCAACGGTCAGCATGGTGTTCGGCACAGATGGCATGTAAACCAGCGGATGCAACAGGTCATTCCATGCATCTTTAAAAGTGAAGATCGCCAGCGCCGCCAGAGCCGGTTTGGCCAGGGGCATATAAATTTTCCAGAAGATCTGGAGCAGCGAAGCGCCGTCCACGCGCGCTGCATCCACGAGGTCACGCGGGATCGTGAGGAAATATTGGCGGAGGAGAAACGTCCCGAAGGCGCCTCCCCAAAACGCGGGCAGCCAGAGCGGAATGCTGGTCCCGATCAAGTGCAAATATTTGAAAATGATAAAGTCCGGAATGAGCGTGACTTGCGGAGGAATCAACATGGTCAGCAGCAGCGCGGTGAAGAGCGCCTCGCGTCCTTTGAATTTGACGACGGCGAAACAAAAGGCTGCCATCGCGCAAGTGAGCAATTGGCCGATGGTAATGAGAACGGAAATATAAGCGCTGTTCCAAAACAGAAGCGGAAAATTGATATCGACCGAAAATAATTCGCGGAAGTTATCGAGTGTGAAGGTCGGTGGGATGAGGGTTTTGGTGAATTGGTCGCCGGGCAGTTTGAACGAGGTGGAGACCATCCACAGAAATGGGCCGACCATCGAAATGGCTCCAGCCAGAAGCAACGCGTATGTGATCAAGTCAAGAATGAGTTTTTGAGTTTGTTTGGTCATGATCGGCCTCATTCATAAACCACGTAACGGCGTTCGAGCCAAAAATAAAAGGCCATCAGCGCCGCTACGATGACAGTCAACTCGATGGCTTGCGCGCTGGCGCCACCGTAATTGAAAAAGTTCCAAGCATTTCGATAAATGGAAAACACGACCACTGGCACAGAGCTATCGCCCTGACTGCGACGCGTGAGCATATAAATGTAGTCATAGGCTTGGAACGCATAGATGGTGGACATCAAGGTTTGGAAGAAAATGCTCGGCGTAATCAGAGGAACTGTGATACGAAAGAATTGATGCGTGCTGCTGGCGCCGTCGATTTCGGCAGCTTCATAATATTCGCGCGGGATGGCAGTTAGTCCTGCCAAAAAGATGATCATCCCTTCGCCAATGGCACCCCAAACATTGACAATGACCACGGAGAGCATGGCATGATCCGTGCAGAGCCAGCAGACTGATTGAAGTCCCAGCCGTTCGAGGATGAAATTCAAGATGCCGGTGTCTTGTCCATAGATCATGTTCCAGACCAGCGCGGTGGCAACAGCTGAAGTCACGGCGGGGAGAAAATAAGCGGTACGGAACAAACCCACGCCGCGGATTTTTCGATTCAACATCACCGCCACCAGCAGGGAAATGATTACCACGCCGGGCACGTACATCGCTGTGAACTTGATGGTGTTGGTCAAAGACAACATCAATTTTTCATCTTTGAAGAGATTGATGTAATTGGCCGGGCCTGCCCAAGTGGGAGGCGTAAGCAAATCCCAATTGGCAAAACTCAATAACACCGTCGCAATGACCGAGCCCAGCGCGCCGAAGAGCAAGCCGATAAATGTAGGCGCGAGCAAGACCCACAACCAAAACTTTTCGCGACCGAGAGGTTTGAGGCCGTATTCCATGATTGCTCCGCGCCCTCATCCCTGCCCCTCTCCCGTTGGGAGAGGGGATTGACTCTCTTTCCCTTTCGGGGGAAAGGTTGGGAATGAGGGGGAAAGTTTATTTGTTCTTCGCCAGCACTTC
>DATKNJ010000195.1:0-4796 GCA_035541395.1 Anaerolineales bacterium | reverse complement strand
ATAATCCAAGAACACCCAAACCGATAGGAAGAAAGTAACTAAAACATCAGTTCCGCGGCGGTGCGGCATTAAATGAATTGAGTTGAGGGTTATAATCAAGAAAAATCGCTCGACGTGTATCACGTGGGCAAGGAGCATATTATGGCAATCGCAATGGCAAACGATATTCAAACCTTATTAGGGGACAAGGCGGAGTCGCTGCTGGGTTTCAATTCGCCCAAGATTCCCAAAGAGCGTTTACATCTGCCCGGTCCTGACTTCGTTGACCGCATCTTTATGCAGTCTGATCGCAACAATCGCGCACTCGGCAATTTGGCGTGGATCTTCAGTCATGGGCGTTTGGGTGGGACGGGCTATGTTTCCATTTTGCCCGTAGATCAGGGAATTGAGCACTCGGGCGGCGCGAGCTTTGCTAAGAATCCCGATTACTTCGACCCGGAGAACATTGTCAAGCTTGCAATCGAAGGCGGATGCAACGCCGTCGCTTCGACGTTTGGCGTGCTGGGCAGCGTGGCTCGCAAGTATGCTCACAAGATTCCGTTCCTTGTGAAGATCAATCAT
Organism: Anaerolineales bacterium; assembly: GCA_035541395.1. GTDB lineage: Bacteria > Chloroflexota > Anaerolineae > Anaerolineales > Villigracilaceae > JACPVF01. The sequence goes on along the minus strand of DATKNJ010000195.1, from coordinate 4,235 downwards.
AACGAATTGATGACTTATCCGAATAGTTTCGAACAGATTTTGTTCGGCACGGTCAAGCAGGCTTATGATATGGGCGCGGCTGCGGTCGGCGCGACGATCTACTTTGGTTCTGACGACTCGCATCGTGAATTGATCGAAATCGCGCAGGCTTTTGCTCTTGCACATGAACTCGGTATGGCGACTGTCTTATGGTGCTATACGCGCAACCCTGCTTTCAAGAAAGATAAAGACTATCATGTGTCTGCCGATCTCACTGGACAGGCGAATCACATCGGCGTGACGATTGAAGCTGATATCATCAAGCAGAAACTGGCTGAGAACAACGGTGGTTACCTTGCGCTCAATGGCAATGGCGTAACATACGGCAAATATGACAAGCGCATGTATAGCGAACTTGCCAGTGATCATCCGATCGATCTGTGCCGTTACCAAGTGGCGAATTGCTATATGGGACGCATTGGTCTGATCAATAGTGGCGGCGCCTCTGGCGACAACGACTTTGCCGAAGCTGCCGCGACTGCGGTCATCAACAAGCGCGCTGGCGGAATGGGCCTTATTTCTGGCCGCAAAGCTTTCCAGCGTCCAATGGCAGATGGTGTAAAACTTTTGAATACCATTCAGGATGTATATCTGGATAAGGGCATTACTGTCGCTTAGTTGAAAATGAAACATAAAAGCGCTGCCGAAAGGCAGCGCTTTTTGTTATCGATAATTTGCGAATGAGTTTATTCTTTCGCTGCAAGCACTTCTCGGATAGCTGGAACAGGGAGATTGGTTTGTTCTACCAAAGCGCGCAGTTCCATGGCAAGCTGCTGCATTTCATCTGGTGCTTGAGAAACGTGATAGGCCAAACCGACTTCTCCCAATTTTGAATTCAATAGTGCGCGCATTCCGGCGACTTGTAGGAAGCGTGGTATGAATCTGATGAAGTCTTCGGAGGAAGGGACAATTTTGTGCCCAAGCGCGCGCAGGACTTGATGTGCCTCGCGTCGGGCGTCCACGATAAGTTGCAAATCTTTGGTGCATCGAGCAAAGGCGTGCAGGTCACAATGATATTTCATGGTCAGCTTCCCAACAATGGCTACTCCAGCAGCATGTGTCATTTGGAAGTCAATCATATTCTTTGATGGTTTGGCGTTGATGCCTGCACTGTTTAGGATTTTAACGAGTTCCTTAAGCCTCGGCGTGATCGTGCCATCTATTTCTCCAAATGGTGACGGAAGCGGCGTAGACGTGAACGCGCGGATAATGTCAGCCTCTCGTTTCCCGCCTGCGACCACTGTGCCAAGCATAATCCGCTGCTTAACGACTATTTTGGTGAATTCCTCAGGGCCGGAGAGATTGTTGCCCATGAACACGATGTTTGCGGATTTGTTCTGTGCCAATACCGGTAAAAGGTCTGCTATTTGGTTTTTGCGAACGATGACAAGAATGTAATCGTAAATGTCGTCCGGAGCCAGGTAATTGATAACGTTCACTTTTGCCGTGCTTCGTTTACGGTTAAATGGATCTTCGATAATGATTCCCTCATCTTTTATTTCTTCGTAGCGCTTCCCGCGTGCAAGGACTTTGACATCAAGCTTGGCATTATATAATTGTGTAGCAACTGCCGAGCCATTCACTCCAGCCCCAATCACAAGAATTCTCGGATTCTTCGTGTCCATTTTGACCTCCACAAAGCCTTCGCTCAATTTTTATTCTAGTCTTTCTCTTTTATAATTCAAGTGACAATCTACACTGGTTTTCTCCATCGAACTGCACGAAGGAATGTTGAATAAAATGCCTCAATCCGATCAGGGAATCACTCGTAACCGTTATATGCTCATCCCGCGCACTATGACCCTTTTGCGGCGCGGTGATGAATATCTTTTGATCAAAGGCGCACCGACCAAACGTTTGTGGGCCGGCAAATACAACGGACTCGGCGGTCATGTGGAACGCGGTGAAGATATCCTTTCCGCCGCGCGGCGTGAATTGCTCGAAGAGTCGGGTCTGACTGCGGATTTGTGGTTGTGTGGAACAGTTGTTATCGACGCTGGAGAGATCGGAATCTGTTTATATGTTTTTGTCGGAGAAAATTCACAAGGCGAGATTCAACCGTCTCATGAGGGGGCAGTTGAATGGGTTTCGTTTGAGCGGGCGGATGAATTGCCCATCGTTGAGGATTTGCCCATCCTGTTAAATCGTATTCATTTCATGCAGCGTGGCGATCCGCCTTTTGCGGCGCGTTCGTTTTATGATGAGCACGAGAAGCTGGTTGTGAAATTTGCAGAATAAAAATGAGCAGTGAACCGCTCATTTTGTTTTCCAAACTGGTAATTTGATTTTGAATGAACTGCCACGACCCGGCGTGCTCTCCACATCCAACGAGCCGCGGTGTTGTTGGATGACTTGGCGTGTAATGGCCAATCCAAGGCCGATGCCGCTGAACACTTCATCTTCATTTTTTTCGAGATGGTAAAAACGGTCGAAGATGCGCGGACGCGTATCAGGCGAAATGCCGATGCCGTAATCTTTGACAGTGATGAACACAAACTCGCCGCGCGCTGTTAATTGAATTTCCACATCGCCGCCGCGCGGACTGAATTTGATGGCGTTATCCACCAGCGCGGTCAACGCGCGTTCCAGCGACTTGGCATCTCCAGCCACGGGCGGCAAATTGCGGTCTTTCTGGACCCTAATCCGGACGCGGCGTGCTTCGGCTTTTTTCTCATACGACGCGGCGACGTTCTGCACCAGCGCGCCCAAATCCACAGGCTGGAACTCGGGCAACACCAATTCAATTTCCTGCAAAAACAAAATGTCATTGACCAAGGTTACGATCTGGCTGACATTGCGCGCCACAGTGTTGATCGCGTCATCCAGATTCTGACCGGACAAGATTCCTTTTTGCAAAATCTGCAAATAGCCACTGGCGGCCATCAAAGGCGTGCGCAGTTCGTGTGCTACATTCGTGAGGAACTCGCGGCGAGTCAATTCCTGTTCTGCTAATTTCTGGTAAGCCTCAGCTAATTCCGCGGCGCGCATGCGCAAGTCTTCAATAGCCATCTCATCGTTTTGACGCAATCGATTGCTGATCTCGCGCACCATTGCCAGTGCCACACTTGGACTGCGTTGTAAGATTGTGTCGAAAGATGGTTTGTCTAATTCAAGAACGACTACGTCCGTTTTGGCAGAAACAGTAGCCGCGCGCGGCGCGTTATGGATCAGTGCCATTTCCCCAAAGAAGTCGCCCGCGCTGAGAGTTTTCAGTAAACGCGTATCGCTATTGTTGATGCTTTTGCTTACTTCTGCGTCGCCCTCGAGTAACATATAAAATGTATGCTCGACCGCATTTTCGCGGCACAGAATCGTACCCGCAGGATAAGATTGTACATGGCTGTGCGAGATCAGTTCTTCGACCTCTTCAGCAGTAATACCGGGAAAAGCGCGTGGAATAATTTTGCCCGGGGCGCGTCGGGATGTCATCTTAGCCTCGGCAAAATTCTATCATTGGCTGATTTGGCAAGTGTTCACCCATTCGGACTAGTAACACAATGGCAAGTTGCCATTGTTCACAGACTTGGTCGTTTTAAGCAAAGTTGCAAAGATTTTATTCTTTCCAACTTATATTCTTACGCGATCTTGTAACCGAATTTCCGCAATAAATCTTTTCGCCAGGCTTGATCTTCCGGCCCTTCCACGCCTTTCGGCGCGAAGCCGTCTATCACGCCAAGAATGCCGCAGCCCTGTTCGGTTTGCGCGACCAGCACTTCGGTCGGATTGGCCGTAGCACAGAAAACGCGCGTCACTTCGGGCACGGCTTTCACCGCGTTCAAAACGTTGAGCGGAAAGAACCCATCCGCCAGAAAAATGATGAACGAATGTCCCGCGCCGATTGCTTGCGCGTTCTGTCGCGCCAATTCGATCATCGCTTCATCTGTGCCGCTCCAACGCACAAGGCATTTTCCCGAAGCTTCACAAAATGCGAGACCGAACTTGATGCCCGGCACTGCGCCAACCAACGCCTCATGAATATCTTCCACTGTTTTGATGAAATGCGATTGGCCCAAAATAAAATTGATTGCTTCCGGTTTTTCGACTTTGACAGTTTGAATGTCCATAGGATTCCTCTCGAATTGCAGATTGGTTCAATCTATGATACAACAAAAGCCGATTTGAAAAAAGACTCTGAGGTGTTTATGTTCCGCTTTCGCAAAATCTTTTTGATTGTGATGTTGATGCTGGCACTTGGC
>DATKNJ010000194.1:0-15058 GCA_035541395.1 Anaerolineales bacterium | reverse complement strand
TTAAACGGCGGACGATCCAACTGCGCCGCAACACCTTCGCGCCAGATCAATAACTCATTCATGATCGTCAACTCGCGTAAAGAGAGATTGCGCCGTCCGCCATAGCGTTCCCACAACGCGCCGTTTGACTTTGGCTTTGGCTCTTCCGCTTCGCAAGCTCGCTTGAAGTCATCCTGTGCCAATGCCCAGCGATCTTTCTCGCGCAGTTCCTTTTCCAGCACATCGCGCAAGTCAAAGAGATAGTGCGTATCGAGACGCGCATAATGAACTTGTTCTTCCGTCAGCGGGCGCGCACCCCAATCCGCTTTTTGATGACGTTTATCGACAACGATACCGAACTTTTCCCCGAGCAACTTGTCCAAACCGACCGCGGTGTAACCGAGGATACGCGCAGCCTGCATGGTATCGAACAGGTTGGCAAACTTAAAGCCAAAGTCACGCCGCAGACAAATCAGGTCGTATTCCGCGGCGTGAAAGATTTTCTCGATTTTTGGATTTGCAAAAAGAGGACCAAGGGGCTTCAAATCATCAAGCGCGAGCGGATCGAGCAAATAATCGGTTTTCGGTGTTGAAAACTGAACCAGGCAAACACGTTCACGATAGGCATGCAAACTATTGGATTCGGTATCCACGGCCAAACGTGGTTGGGTAGATAGATCCGCCGCCATACGCATCAAAGATTGCGATTGATTGACCCACTCCGGTAGTGCAAGTTGCTCAACGGGCATACCCAAAATTATACTGCTTCTCTCTTCAAGCTTCCGCGTTCGAAAAAACCGCGCGGCGAGATAAGGGCTTTTCCATCACCATGCCATCTTCGCCATCGCTGTAATAACTTTTCCAAACATCCACCGTGCGATAACCTTCCTGTTGATACAGCGCGATCGCACCGGAATTGGAAAGCCGCACCGTCAGGCGCATACGCGGCAATGTGATTTTCTCTTCGCAGGCACGTAATAATGCGCGGCCGATTCCGCGACGCTGATAGCTGGGATGAACGCAAATGGTGGCAATCCAAGCCAGGCCTTCGGCAGGACGCGGGTCGCCCGCTACGAATCCGACCATCCGATCGGTGTCCAAAGCTTTCAAACGCGTCACATCTGCAAACGTCAGCACAGCAATCAAATCCAAAATCGACCATGCATCGCGGCCAAAACACTCGTGCTCTAAAGTTCGCAACGCGCCCAAGTCCCGCAAAGAAGCTGATAGGATCTCCATAAGAAAAGACCTCTCGTTGCCGAGAGGTCTTAATTGTATTACGGTTTGTTTACTTCTTGCCGCCATCTTTGCCGAGGAAATTATCCAGCATGCTGGTGAATTCCATCGGGAAGATGTACTTGGTGGAAGGACTGGAACCAATGGTCTTGAGGGTATCGAAGTATTGAAGCGTCATAGTCTTCTGATCGACAGCTTGCGCCGCGGAGAAGATTTGCGTCAGCGCCTGTGAGAAACCTTGCGCACGCAACACCTGTGCCTGCTGATCGCCTTCGGCTTGCAAGATAGCAGACTGCTTCTGACCTTCCGCTTTCAAAATGGCAGACTGCTTCTCGCCTTCAGCCACGTTGATCGCGGCTTCGCGTGTACCAGTGGATTCGGTCACGACTGCACGGCGGATACGTTCAGCCGACATTTGTCGGTTCATGGCATCCTGCACTTCGCGTGGCGGGATGATCTCGCGGATTTCAACGTTCGTAACTTTGACGCCCCAACGCTCGGTCACTTCATCGAGGCGGTTGCGCAACATATTATTGATGTGTTCGCGTTCGGACAGCACATCGTCCAACGGAATGCCACCGATGACCGCACGCAAAGTGGTCGTCGCGATACCGGCTGCAGCCAGCTCGAAATTGCCCACTTGCAAGACTGACTCGGCGGGATCAAGCACCTTGTAATACCAAAGGAAGTCAATCGAGATCGGGGCGTTATCCTTCGTGATGGATGTTTGATGCGGGACCTCACGTACCTGCTCGCGCAAATCCACTTTCACCGGACGATCCACAGCCGGGATCAAAATCACCAAACCCGGACCCTTGGGCTTGTCTAACACGCGGCCCAAACGAAACACCACAAGGCGCTGATATTCCGGCACAATCCGAATCGCATTGGCCAAAAACAACAAAAGCACAAGAACGACTGCGCCGACCAAACAAAGCACTACTGAACCAACTGCTCCACTCATAGATTTCTCCTTATTATGATTTGGACAGATTCTTTTCAACAACCAGGACGAATCCATCGCGCTGCAAAACCCGGATCGGAGTTCCAGCTGCAATCGGATTCGCGCTGCGTGCGCTCCACAACTCACCCGCAATCTGCACGCTTCCCTCATCCGTGATCTCAGTTCGAGCCTCGCCCACCTGACCAACTAATACATTCAAGTCATGAGTTGGATGCAAATGATAGGCTTGGATCGACTTTCGCACAGCGATCCAAGCAAACACCGCCAGAACAATCGAGGCGATACTAGCAAGAATCGGGTTGACCGTTGGTGCGCCATTTTCAGCAGAAAACAAAAAGACCGAGCCAACAATAAATCCTATAATAGACAAAGCCAACAGCAATTCTCGTTTCGGAGCTTGAATCGCCAGAATAAACGGAACCAAGCTGAGACCTAGAACGACCAGCGCCCACCAATTGACGTTCAAGTTATAGACTGCGTATCCGGCTGCGGCGAGGCAGAAAAACGTTCCCACTTCCAACATCCCTGTGCCCGGTGAAACGATTGCCAAAAGCCCGAGCAAAACACCGCCCACTAAAAATAAATAAGCAACATTCGGATCAAGCAGGAAATCCATTTCGCCTCCATTTGATTATACAACAAACCTATTGTCCTAAAACGAAATACGAAATTCGCGAGTTAAAGTTGTGTAAATGATTTACGGCTCGGCAGTTTATAATAGTGGCCGCCTAAGGAAATCCTCTCCGAAAAGGAGTTTTCGTGAATATCCAAAAGATTTGCATTCTCGGCCTTGGTTACATCGGATTGCCAACGGCCTCCATGTTCGCCACGCATGGGATCAAGGTTTTCGGCGTGGACATCAACTCGAAAGTGATCGAAACCCTGCAGAGCGGAAAGTTACACATCCATGAGCCAGGCCTGTATGAAGTCGTTCAAGAAGCTACTCGATCTGGCAAACTCATAGTCTCCACGAAACCGCAGGAAGCGGACGCGTTTATCATTGCGGTCCCCACGCCATTTCATGAAGACAAGCTTGGAGAATACAACGGCGAAAAATACAAGCTCGCCGATATGCGCGCAGTGACTTCCGCGGCGCAAGCCATCGTTCCATTTTTGAGAAAAGGAAATCTCGTCGTGTTGGAATCGACTTCGCCACCGCGCACGACTGTAGACTTGCTCAAACCTATTTTAGAGGAGTCTGGCCTCAAGGCCGGTTCTGATTTCTTCCTGTGCTATTCGCCTGAACGCGTTCTGCCCGGACAAATCCTAAAAGAGTTGATTGAAAACGCGCGCGTCATCGGTGGCATTACTCCAGAGTCCGCGCAAGTTGGCGCGACGTTGTATGCCACGTTCGTCAAAGGCGATATCATTCAAACCGACGCGACCACTGCTGAAATGGTCAAGCTGATGGAAAACACGTATCGCGATATCAGCATCGCAGCCGCGAATGAATTTGCGCGCTTAGCCGAACACTTCGGCGTGGATGTTTGGGAAGCGATCCGTCTTGCCAATCGGCATCCGCGCATCAACATTCTCAACCCTGGCCCGGGCGTCGGCGGACATTGTATCAGCGTGGATCCCTGGTTCTTCGTTGAGGCTGCGCCTGAACTCACGCCCTTGATCCTGAAAGCGCGCCAAGTCAACGATTCGCAACCCGCATTCGTCATCGAAAAAGTGAAACAGATTCTCGGAAACTTGAAAGGTAAAAAGATCGCCGCGTTTGGTTTGGCCTACAAACCCGATGTAGACGATTTACGCGAGTCGCCCGCAGTGGAAGTGATTCATCTTTTGCAAGATGCAGGCGCGCAGGTCCGCGCATACGAACCGTTCAAGCCGGAAGCTGGTCTACCGCGAATCGACTCGGTTCCAAGCCTCAAGGCAGCCATCGCCAATGCTGACGCGTTGCTTTTGCTCGTCCGCCACACAGAATTTTGTCAGCTTGACCCGGTGCAAGTTTCTAAAATGACATCCGCGCGCGTTGCGATTGACACAGTCAATGGCTGGGATGAAGCCGCGTGGACAAAGGCCGGATTTCAAGTGGCGCGCCTCGGCGTGAATAAATAAAGAGAATGAAAGTTCTCTCCGTTTTCGGTACCCGACCGGAGGCCGTGAAAATGGCCTCCATTATCCGTCTGCTCGCGCAAACAGATGGCATTGAGTCGCGTGTGTGTGTTACGGCTCAACACCGCCAAATGCTCGATCAGGTTCTCGAACTATTCGCGATCAAACCAGATTACGATCTCGACTTGATGCGCGATGACCAATCCATTGCGCAGATCAGCGCGGCCATCTTCACAAATCTCGATCCGGTATTGGCCGATTTCAATCCTGATTGGGCGCTGGTGGTTGGCGATACGACGACCGTAGTCACTACCTCCCTGCTGGCGTTTTATCGGCGCATTCGAGTCGGACATGTTGAGGCTGGACTGCGTACACACGATAAGTGGCATCCATATCCTGAAGAGATCAATCGTCGCATGGCAACCGTCATCGCCGATTTGCACTTCGCTCCCACGGAATGGTCGCGGCAAAACTTGTTACGCGAGGGTGTCCCTGATTCTGTAATCAAAGTAACCGGCAATCCTGTGATCGACGCGCTGAAGATCGTCGCTGAACAACCCGTGCCACAGGAAATCAGTCAGTTGCTAGAACGATTGAAGATCTCAGCCGACAGAAGGCTGATCCTCGTTACAGCACATCGCCGCGAGAATTTTGGCCAACCATTGGAAAACATCTGCCGCGCGCTGAAAGAATTGGCCGCGCGCAGCGACGTGGAGATTGTCTATCCGGTACATCTCAACCCTAACGTGCAGGAACCTGTTTATCGATTACTCAAGAACGTTGCACATGTCACCCTGCTGCCACCATTGGATTATCTGCCGCTGGTTCACTTGATGAAACGCGCCGCCTTGATTTTGACCGATTCCGGCGGGATTCAAGAGGAAGCGCCGGCTTTTGGAATTCCCGTATTGGTCTTACGCGAGGTCACTGAACGGCCGGAGGGAGTCGAGGCTGGGGCGTTGAAACTTGTCGGGACGGAAACCAGCCGTATCGTCCAGGAAGCGAAGCGCCTGTTGGATAGCAAATCGGCCTATGCGGGGATGGCAAAAGCGGTCAATCCATTTGGTGATGGGCAGGCCGCGCAGCGAATCGTCGAGGCATTGATGAGTTCCTATCGTTAACCCTTTGTAATGTTTTCGTATATCATTCTGAGTATAATGAAAGATGATGCACAGACTGAGATGGGCCCTATCTCTTTTCGCGGCCCTGTGCCTGCTTTCCGTTAATTGGGTCTCGGCAAACGCTCAAGACTCGAGCTTTCAGTATTTCAACCAGACGGGACATAACGTGCAAGGAGATTTCTTGCAGTTCTATCGTAAAGCGGCTGACCCCACGCTGATTTACGGTTATCCTCTCACAGAAGAATTTACGAGCAAAGACGGTCTAAAGGTACAGTATTTTCAGCGCGCCCGCTTTGAATATCATCCAGACATGCCTGATAGCCAACGCGTGCAACTAACTCCCATCGGCGCAAACTTATATACCCCGAGCATCCCCCTGACCTTCAATAACCCATTCTCCTGCCGCCTCTTTTCGGAGACGGGTTATTCAGTTTGTTTCACTTTTTTGGAATTCTTCGATGCCAATGGCGGCATCGCACAATTTGGATATCCGGTTTCGCCGTTCGAGTATAAGGACGATGTGATCGTTCAATATTTCCAATATGCCCGCTTTGAATGGCAGCCGTGGAATCCCGAAGGCCAACGCGTAGTGCTGACCGATTTGGGACTTCTCTATTTCGACAAAATGGGTGAGGACCCCGGCTTGCTGCCGCCCACCGCGCCATTGGACGCTATCATTCAACCGCAAGTCCTTTCTTTGCAAATCCGCGCCTTTGTGCAAAAGGCCGTGACTCTCTCCAGCGATCAACAGACAATCTTCATCGTCGTGCAAGACCAGCGCAGCCAACCCGTATCAGGAGCGCAATGCACCACAACTGTCCGTTGGCCGGATGGTCACAGCGACAGCAATGTGATCAGCGTAAACGAGAGCGGTGTAGCAATAGTCGGACTCTCGTTCAGCAATCAACCCCAAGGCAAATTGATTTATACTGATGTAAGCTGTTCGTTTAACGGATTGAGCGGCTCCACCACCACATCTTTCCGCATTTGGTATTAATCCCACATAGCCCGCAAATCGAATACAGGCCCATCCTTACAGATCATTTTCCAATGATGCTGGACAGTCAAAGCGCAAACGCCGCATTCAGCCAATCCACCACAAGGCATCGGTGCGCGGATTAAGATCTGTGCTTCATCCCCTGCCTTCAGTTGCTTCACCAACCCAAGCCTCGACTTTAGCTCCGAAAGCGATTCGCGCGCCGCGTCGAACGCGGCATAATCGGCCCAAGCAAATATGTCAGCCAAAGCCGCCAACGGCTGAACTTCCACTTCAGAGGGAAGATCGGGCAACGCACTATCGCAGAGGAGAGTCACCGCCGCGTTTTGTTGAAGTGCAAGCAATAAAAGTGACAGAAGCCGCGTGGGAGAATCGTCGAATGCAATCAACGCCACGCGACGCGCACTATTTGGTATCTCAAAACCGCGCCCAAGCGGACCACGCAACTGCAAGCGCGCGCCCGGAGTCCATGCGAGTGGCAGCGGCGGCGCAGCGAGGAAACCATCTGCAGAGAAACCGGCTGAAAAAACGGGAACAGGCAACGGCGCGTCTGAAGCGTCGCTTGCCAGCAGGTATTGTCCGGGCAACGGAATCAATTCCGGCGCGCAAAGAATCCGCGCGGCAGCTTTTTCCGTCTTCCAAAATGTTTCCGCAATTTGACCCTGACCGTGATGCATGGGCGCATCCTATCACGCTTCGAGGCGCGATACAAGCAGTTATAATAACGAAAATCTCCTGGAATTGAATCAAAAGGAAAAACATGCCAATTCCAAAGTCGGGCCGCGAAATCCGCCTCACTACGCTTTCTACGTGTGCGGGTTGAGCATCCAAACTAAGCGCGGACGCGTTGGCGCAGGTGCTGCGCCCAATCCAAGATATTTTCGATCCCGCTTCCACGCCGGACCTGTTGGTTGGCCTGGCGGGTCCTGATGACGCGGCAGTTTGGCGAATTGACGATGAGCGTGCGCTGGTTTTAACGACAGACTTCTTCACACCGGTTGTGGATGATGCCTATGACTACGGCGCGATCGCGGCGGCGAATAGCTTATCGGATGTATATGCCATGGGCGGGCAGCCTTTCCTCGCGTTGAATATCGCCGCGTTGCCTGATAATCTGCCCCCCGAAATTTCATCTGAGATCATTCGCGGCGGTGCAGAGAAGGCGCGCGAGGCTGGCGTAGTGATCGCCGGTGGACATACCGTCAAAGACAAAGAACCAAAATACGGATTGGTCGTGATCGGTTTTGTCGATCCGCACAAAATGCTAACCAAAGGTGGTCTGCAAGTCGGCGACGCGTTGATATTAACCAAGCCGCTCGGCTTCGGTGTCACGACGACCGCGCTGAAACAAGAGAAAGCCGAAGAAAGCGATGTGAAAGAAGCCGTCGAATGGATGACGCGTCTGAACAAAAATGCAGGCCAACTCGCGATGGAATTTGGCTTGCACGGTGGAACGGACATCACCGGTTACAGTTTATTAGGTCACAGTTCAGAGATGATGCAAGCTTCCGGAGTCGCCATCCAATTTGAATTTCAGAAGATTCCATTTATCAGCGGTGCGCGCAAATATGCGGAGATGGGAACCTTCCCGGGCGGCGGGTTCGATAACAAAGCTCACTTCGAGTCAAATGTCAAATTTAACGAGGGCATAGACGAGGTCAGCCAGATGCTGTTGTTCGATCCGCAGACGAGCGGTGGTTTGCTGTTGGGAGTCCCGCGCGAGAAGTTGAGCACGTTTCAAGCGCGAGCCGATGAGTTGTCACAGCGGATTTGGGTAATTGGACAAGTTGAATCTGGAAGTGGAATCGAAGTTACAATATAAATAGGAATTCGGAATACGAGTAGGAAGGCAACAACTGGATGAGTTATTGGAATGAAGTATTGATCATTATCGTGCTGATTTTGATCAACGGATTGTTCGCCATGTCAGAGGCGGCTCTGGTCGCCGTGCGAAAAGCCCGCTTGCAACAATTGATCAATGAGGGCGATCAACAATCACAAACCGCGATGGATTTGGTCAATCATCCAAATACCTTTTTATCTACTGTTCAATTAGGCATCACATTGATATCAGTCCTGGCGGGTGCATTCGGTGGCGCTACGATTGCCAACGCACTGGAAATTCAATTCTCCAAAATCGCGTTTTTCGCTCCATATGCCCATTCGTTAGGTTTGGGCATTGTCGTAGTCCTCATCACGTTCTTAACGTTATGGCTGGGCGAGTTGGTCCCCAAACGTCTGGCTTTGCATAACCCGGAACGAATTGCGCGCGCGGTGGCTGGCCCCATGATTTTCATATCTAGGGCCTTTTCTCCTTTCGTTAAGTTGATGGGCGCGGTGACCGATGTGGCGCTAAAAGTCATGGGGATCGACTCGTCCGAGTTGCCGCTCGTAACGGAAGAAGAACTTCAAGTATTGCTCGACCAGGGAACACAAGCTGGCATTTTCGAAGAAGCCGAGCAGGATATGGTCCAGGGCGTGTTCAGCCTCGGCGATCAGCGCGTCTATTCGATCATGACGCCGCGCACAGAAATCGTCTGGCTTGATATCACTGATTCACCGCAGGAGATCCTGCAGAAGATTTCCGAGAGTTCCTTTTCGCGCTTTCCAGTTTGTCAGGAAAGTCTCGATACTGTTTTGGGAATCGTCAAAGCGCGCGACTTGCTCGTTCCGAGTTTGGCCGGTGAACCGATCAAATTAAAAGATAAATTGCGACCTGCGCTTTACATTCCTGAAACCACGTTGGCTTCGCGCGCGCTGGAAATCTTCAAAGAGCAAAACCGCGAGTTGATGCTCGTCATCGATGAATTTGGCAGCCTGCAAGGTTTGTTGACTCTAAACGACATCATCGAAGAAATCGTAGGCGATATCGAAGTGGAACAGCATGCCACACAGCGGCAGGATGGCTCATGGCTTTTAGATGGCATGCTGCCAGTAGACGACTTCAAAGAAATCTTCAACGTCCGAACAATGCCGCATGAAACGGAATACGAAACACTCAGCGGCTTCGTGATGATGTCGCTCGGACGCGTGCCACAAGCTGCCGACCGTTTCGAATGGAATGGCCTGCGCTTTGAAGTGATGGACATGGACGGTCACCGCGTAGACAAAGTGCTGGTCACGACTTTGCCTGCTCATCCACAAAATGCCAACACCACCGAATCCAAAGAGCAAAAATGAAACAAGGAACCTTCGAGAACGAAGTTTTCATTCAAGCCAAGCCGGATCAAATCATTCCGTTTTTGGTAGATCACCGCAACCATGTTCGGTTCCATCCATTGATCACCGCCGTAGACGAAGTCCCGCCGCCCGCAGGTGCGCTACGACGATTCTTCATCACAGACCAATTGATTTGGGGACCGTTCCATTTCAAGATCAAATACCGCGCGGACGTCATCCGCACCACCGAAAACGAAATGCTGACAGAGGCATATCAATCGCCGGGTACGTATATCACGAATCACAGCACATTCATGGCAGAAGGCAACGGGACGCGCATGCACGAAACAATCACACTCAAGGCGCCGAATCTGCTCTTTGGGTACGCGTTCAGCCAGGCCAAGTCCGCGCATGGGGCGCTTGTTCAGCGCGTAAAGCAAGTCATCGAGGCGGATCTCACATCGGCCTCGTAAAATTATCCGCAAAGCACTTCAGAAATCCCTGTTTCGTTCAATGGTATAATTTGCGCCCGTATGAGCCCAGATAATCCCTCGCAAAAGACAAAAGTCTGCCCAACTTGCGGCACGAGGCTGAGTGAAAACGCTACGCGCTGTCTGGTTTGTGGCACAGAGTTATCTCCCAAGACCGAGAAAAAAGCAGCCCAAAAAGCAGAGAAAGCAGTACAGGCCACGCGTATGCCGGAAGTCACATTGAGCCTGCCGGCTGCACTTGGCTTTTTAGCTCTCTTCATTGTGGTTGGTGCAGCAGTTGTATTCTTCGGATTGCGCGCCACCAACCGTGTGGTCGAGCCAACTGCAATTCCCAGCCCAACCTTAACTCCCACGGCCAGTTTGACTCCTACAGATACGTTGGAGCCAACCAACACGCCAACCATCACGCCTCAGCCGCCTTTTACCTATACGGTCGCATCCAACGACACGTGCGGCGGTATTGCATTTACTTTCGGCGTATCGGTACAAAGCATCATCATCCTGAATAACCTTGCATCCACCTGTCCTCTCAGTGTTGGACAAGTGCTCAAGATTCCATATCCGACTCCCACGCCTCCACCGCTGCCAACCAACACACTCGAGGCTGGAGATGCGACCAAAGCTGCATGCGAAAAAGTGGTAATCACCGTTGAAGCAAACGATACGCTTTCCAGCATCGCGCTCAACTATGCGGTCCCAATGCAAGCCATCAAAGATTGGAACGGCCTCTCGACCGATAACGTGTATGTAGGCCAGCCGTTGACAATTCCGCTTTGCGAGCGCGCGGCCACACCGGGACCAACTCCCACCGCGACGATTCCACCTCCCTATCCCGCCCCGAACTTGCTCCTGCCTGCGGATGGTGCGGCCTTCACCCTCGCGAATGATGTCGTCACTTTACAGTGGGCCTCCGTTGGAACATTGCGCGAAGGCGAAGCATATCAAGTGACCGTTGAAGATGTTACTGCCAACCAGGGCCGCCGGCTCACGGATTATGTCACCGACACCAAATACATCATCCCGACCTCGTTCCGTCCAAAGGATAATGTCGCGCATGTGTTGCGTTGGTGGATCGTACCAGTTCGTCAATCCGGTTCCGATGATCAAGGTCAGCCGATTTACGTCTCGGCCGGCGCCGCCAGCGACAAACGCGTCTTCACTTGGGCTGGGATCGCCGTGCAAGGCACGCCATCTCAGTAAAGCAAAAGATAAATGGCAAAACCCCCTGCATATGGCAGGGAGTTTTGTTTAAAAATATCGTACAACTCACGTAAGAAGTCCAGAAAACGCGTCGCCAAAAAACATGGCAGAAATTAGCGCAGCAGAGGAAACCATGAAAATTGTTTTAACGGTAATTGGAGTTTGTTGCATTTTGGCGGGTGCTATCTTCTTCCTGCAGGGAATTAACATTTTGCCAGGCAGTTATATGACGGGTGATCCGCACTGGGCTGTCAATGGTGGGATTATTCTCCTGATTGGAATCGGCCTGCTCATTTTTTCCAGACGAAAGCCAAAAAACTAATCAGCGGAGAGAACCGATTTTTACAAATTGCAGAGTCGCGTGGGCGAAGTATATAGATAATGTCTGATGCTTTTCGCGTTGGAGAGCGAGTAAAGGTTTTTCTCGACTCAAAATTTTGGAGAAACGAGGGATGGTTCGATGGAACTGTGGTGCGCATCGATCCATATTCCCAGAATCGAAGTTTCTATTGGATCGAAACGGACACAGAAATCGAATCTGTGCAGGGCGGAAAGACAAAGCTGGTCTCGGTTCTCAACCCAAAAAATATTCAAAAGAAATAACGGGCTTTTTTGCTAGGAATTCAGTCCCCTTGTGTTTTCCCGAAAAACAGAATATTATTCGATAAATCAGACCATCTTATCCAATTTAGTGGTCACGGATAATTTCGTCAGCTACGTCATGCCCCAAAATCGCAGAACCAGTTTCTCTGGCAAGCGTGGGAGCAGCACAAACTCACAGCAGCCAAGCGCAATCAAATTGGGACACAAACTTGGCTCGATGAAGCCACACAGAAAAGAAACATTTTAAATTTACAACTTCTGAAGCACGCACCTTGGACTGACTGAACTCCTTTAGAGGTAACGTAATGACTTTAGAGCAGTTTCTTAATTTACTTACACAAATTATTTTTTTGATCGTTGCAGCCAGCACAGTAATCAATTGGGTTAAGGATAAAGATCAATCCAGGCGGGATATTGCTTTGGTCTTCATTTCGCTTGCAGTCGCATTCATCGCGCAAGACACACAAAACCTTCTCAAGTCACAGTCTCTCCTATTTACAATCATCCTTTTTGTCGCGGTCGTTACGCAGCCCTATTTATTACTGCGCGTCGCTCGCTACTTTCATGCAATATCCATTCGCGCGCAACGAGCCGCCTTATTCGGGCTGCTTTTGACTTATGCATCGCTGGTATTAGCTCAGACAGCGCCTACCATCGTCGTGGTCATTTTCATTGCATATTTCATTATCGTGGAAGGCTACGTGAGCTATGTTCTCGTCCAAGGAGCGCTGACAATCCCCGGAATGACAGGGAAACGTTTGCAGCTAGTATCTTTAGGTTCGGGCCTGTTAACACTTGGATTCCTGATTGTTTTTGTTTTCGGCTTAATTGGCCTGACAATCAAATTACCCTCCACAGTTCAATCTATCCTTGGCTCCCTTACACAAATTCTCGCAATTTTATCGGGCCTTAGTTATTATTTTGGATTTGCCCCACCGCGTTGGCTGAAACGCTCGTGGCAGTTGAACGAACTTCACGAATTCCTGAGCCGGACTTCCGGGCAGAACATCACAAACGACCACATTCCCGCTCTTGAACAACTAGCGAGCGCCTCCACCCGAACCGCAGGCGGAACCACTGCGATCATCGCGCGATGGAATCCGACAAATGAAAAGTTAGAGGTCGAGAAGCCGGGCGAGCCTCCTTTTCAAACAAAAACTTTGGATATCGCATCGAGCGAACTGGGTCGGGTATGGAATGAACAAAAAGCGCGGGCAATCCAAATTCCAGATTTGAACGATCAAGACATGCCAAAATGGATGAAACAAATCGAGGCACGCACCCTGTTCGTTGTTCCCATTAAAAGTTCGGTACGTCTCTGGGGGCTGTTAATCGTCGCTTTGCAATACACGCCGCTATTTGCGGAAGACGATCTCGATCTGCTCACGTTATTAAGTGAACAAAGCGCCATCCAACTCGATTACGCCGCCTTGATCAAAGAGCTTCAGGAATTAAATGAATCGTTCAAGGGTCAAGTCGTTGAACGTGCTACTCAATTGGAACAGGCCAACCACGAACTCGAAACCGAAATCTCCATACGCAAACAAACGGAAAAGGTGCTTAGGGAAAGCGAGGAGCGTTTTCGAGTCTTAATCGACGCCGCCCCGAGCGCGATGATTGTTGTAAATCGCGAGGGAGAAATCGCCCTGACAAATGTACGCGCGCAAAAACTCTTTGGATATCCAAAAGATGAGCTGTCTGGAAAGCCAATCGAGATGCTGATTCCATTGCAGTTTCGACATGGACACATCCATGATCGGCAAAAGTATTTCGCACAGCCAGTTAGCCGTCCAATGGGCGCTGGACGTGACCTCTTTGGGCTGCATAAAGACGGCCATGAGATACCGGTCGAAATCGGATTGACTCCCTATGAATCTGCAGAAGGACCATTTACTTTGGCGCAAATTGTGGATATTACAGAACGCAAACAGGCAATAGAGGTTTTGAGACGCGCTCAGGATGAACTAGAGGACCTCGTGCAGAAACGAACCAAGGCGCTATCTCAGGCAAACGCCTCGCTCGAAATTGCCAACAAAGAATTGGAAAGCTTCTCTTACTCCGTCTCACATGATTTGCGCACTCCTTTACGCAGCATTGACGGTTTTAGCCTGGCCTTGCTGGAGGATTTCGGCAGCCTGCTCCCCGCTGAGGGGCAAGATTATTTACAGCGCGTGCGCACTGCCGCGCAACACATGGCCGAATTAATTGACGATCTATTGAATCTGTCGCGTGTAACCCGCGCAACAGTAGAACCCATTTCGGTCAACCTGAGCACGATCGCAGACAACATTATGCAAGACCTTCGGAGACAGCAACCACAGCGAGAGGCAACTATTTCAATTGCGCCGGACTTAATCGTGCATGGTGATAGCCGCCTGTTAAAAATCGCACTCGAAAACCTCTTGAACAATGCCTGGAAGTTCACATCCAAACAAACAGCCACTATGATCGAATTCAATGAAATGAAGCAAAATGGCCAAAGGGTGTTTTTCATCCGCGATAACGGTGTTGGATTCGATATGACCTATGCCAATAAATTATTTGGCGCTTTCCAACGCCTGCATTCCACCCAGGATTTTCCTGGAACAGGAGTTGGCCTGGCCACCGTTCAACGCATCTTCCTTAAACACGGCGGACGCATATGGGCCGAAAGCGATGTAGGCCAAGGTGCAACATTTTATTTCACCCTTTAATTGGAGAAGGCATGGAACAAAAAATGATCCTACTTGTTGAAGACAATCCTGACGATGAAGCCCTGACAATACGGGCGCTGATTAAAAACAACATCGGAAACAAAGTTGTTGTCGCGCATGATGGAGTGGAAGCCCTCGATTTTCTCTTTTACAGCGGGAGCTACGCAGATCGCGATCCAAACGAAAACCCGCAGGTTATCCTGTTGGACTTGAAGCTACCAAAAGTGGATGGATTGGAAGTTCTGCGCCGCATTCGCGCCGACCAACGTACCCATCTGCTGCCAGTTGTTATCCTGACTTCCTCGAAGGAGGAGCAGGATTTGGTCAACAGCTATGACTATGGCGCCAACTCTTACGTTCGGAAACCTGTCGATTTCAATCAGTTTATAGACGCGGTTCGTCAGTTGGGCTTATATTGGCTTGTGGTAAATGAGGTTCCGCCAGGGTAAGAGGTCACGTGAGTTCACAACTTCACATTCTATTTGTCGAAGATAATCCTGATGACGTTGAGCTTATATTACGATTATTACGTCAGGGTGACTTTGAAGTCAGCC
>DATKNJ010000193.1:0-3613 GCA_035541395.1 Anaerolineales bacterium | reverse complement strand
GTAAACCCCATTGCTCACACCAATCTTAAATGATCGCTTTGGTGGACTACGCTTGGAAGTGGCTGTCAAAGTGTAAAGTTCGTACAATAATTTTGGCACTTTACTCTTTAGCGTTGGTATTTTATTTTAGACGGTAAGGTCTTGCGTTCGATGAATGCGCTCAACAAAGCGCACATCCGACAAATGCGATTCTGGCGCGTTTTCAAGCATTTTTCTAGTAATGAGTTTTTCTGCGATATAATTCAATCATCAACTTCGGAGCCATCGAAATGACAGACACTTTGTAATCGCTTAACTTTTTCAGGGCACTTATCTGTTGGATATGTATGAGGCGGCCTCGCGTCGCCTTTGCCAACCGAGGGCTTGCCCTCGGTTTTCGTTTTTAAATCCCAATGTCATTCTGAGCTTCAAAGCAGCAAAGAATCTCCTCCTTGAAATATGAGACTCTTCGCTATGCTCAGGGTGACAAGCCAAAGTACAGGTTTGTCATGCTTACAGCTCATCACCTCTCAAAATCCTACGGCGTCCAGCCGATCCTGCAAGACACCTCCTTTAACGTCAGCAACAGCGAACGCGTCGGGCTGATCGGTCCGAACGGTTGCGGCAAGACGACCCTCCTGCGCATCCTAGCCGGGCTTGAACAATCCGATTCGGGAAATGTTGTTTCAACGCGCCCCAATCTGCGAATCGGATATCTCGCCCAAGGCATGGATTTCAACGAAGGGTTAACGATTCAATCCGCCCTTCGACAAGCTCAGGACAAAGCGCTCGAGCTTGCTTCCGTTTCGCAGGCCGATCTCGAAGCGGAAGTTGCCTCCCTCGCGGCCGCGCTGGCCGCGGCTCCGCATGACGCGACTCTCCAAGCCAGATACGATTCCACGCTGCATCAGCTTTCATCTGACCAAGTTCAGCCATCCACAGTTCTCGGTCCGTTGGGAATCGCAGATTTCCCATCCGACACGCCCGTGAAATTCCTCAGCGGCGGCCAGAAGACGCGCCTCATGCTGGCGCGCGTACTTTTGCAAGAACCACATTTACTGTTGCTGGATGAGCCCACCAACCATCTCGACATCGAAATGCTGGAATGGCTCGAAGATTGGCTCAACCGTTTCCAAGGCACGGCGCTGATCGTCTCGCACGACCGCGCCTTCTTGGATAACACCGTCACCTCCATTCTCGAACTCGATCCGCTCGCACACGGAGTCAAATCGTATGTTGGCAACTATGCCGATTATCTCGATCAAAAAACGACCGAGCGCGAGAAATACGCACAAGCGTATCAGGATCAACAAGATGAACTGGCGCAATTACGCGCGGCCGCGGCTCATATGCGCGGGCTAACCAAAATGAAGAAAGGCGGCAAAGCCGATAGCGGTGATAAGTTCGCTAAAGGATTCTTCGGCAACCGCGCCACCAAAAATACCGCGGGCCGCGCCAAGCACATCGAAGCGCGCATCGAAAAATTACTCAACGAAGATCGCATTGAAAGGCCAAGACCAACCTGGCAAATGAAACTGGATTTCGGCGCGCCCGATCATCAATCCAAAGATGTGTTGATCGCAAAGAATTTGTTGGTTGGATATTCACAAGACGCACCGCTTCTTACAGACCTGAATCTGCATCTACGTGCGGGTCAACGCGTCGCACTGACCGGACCGAACGGCGCGGGCAAAACGACTCTCGTCCGCACCCTCGCGGGCAAACTGGAACCGCTCGCTGGAACACTGAAGTTAGGCCAATCCGTAAAACTCGGTTATATGAGTCAGGAGCAGGAATTGCTCGATCCGAATCTCAGCGCGCTGCAAACGATTCAAAGTGTTTCGCCATTCAACGAAACTGAAGCGCGACACTTCCTGCACTTCTTCCTGTTTAGCGGTGACGATCCGCTGCGCCCCACGCGCGAACTTTCGTTCGGCGAACGCGCCCGCCTTCAACTTGGAATGCTCATGGCGCAAGGCTGTACCTTTTTGCTTTTGGACGAACCAATCAATCACCTCGACATTCCCTCGCGGGCGCGCTTCGAGCAGGCATTGAGTCAATTTAAGGGAACCATCCTCGCCGTCGTACATGACCGTTATTTCATCGATCAGTTCGCGTCCATTGTGTGGACCGTCAAAGATGGTCATGTGATTCAACAGATCATGTAAAAGGATTCTTTATGGAAAAAGACAAGCCAGAAATGACCGCGCAAGATGTAGTTGAGTTTATCAAGCTGCTTGAAGATAACAACATCAGCGTTTATGTGGATGGCGGCTGGGGAGTCGATGCGTTGTTGGCAAAACAAACCCGCCTTCACAGCGATCTCGATATCGCGGTCGAGCACAAAGACATACCAAAGATTCGTACATTACTTGAAGCGAGAAACTATAAAGATGTCCCGCGTGATGACACTCGCGATTGCAACTTCGTCCTGGGCGATGACGAAGGACATCTCATCGATATTCATTCGTATACATTCGATTCGACTGGCAAACTAATTTTCGGCGTTGAGTATCCGTTCGATTCGCTAAATGGCGCAGGCTCGATCAACGGCTTCCCGGTCAAATGCATCACGCCGGAATGGATGGTGAAGTTCCACACGGGTTACAAACTCGACGAGAATGATTATCGGGACGTCAAACATCTCTACGAACAATTTGGGATTGAAATGCCATCAGAATATGCGGAGTTTGAATTGAAAGAAATCAAATCGTCTTAGCTCACACAATTCAAATGCTATACTTGGGCGATGCGCCAAGACCTGCTTGACCTGATCAAGTTGTTTCTCAAATTGGGTATCACAGCCTTCGGCGGGCCAGCCGCCCACATCGCCATGATGCACGATGAAACCGTCAAACGACGCCAATGGCTCACCGATGAAGAATTCCTGGATCTGCTCGGCGCGACCAACTTAATTCCCGGCCCGAATTCAACCGAGATGGCGATTCATATCGGTTATCTGCGCGCTGGTATTTTGGGATTGATTGTGGCGGGCGCGTGTTTTATTTTGCCTGCCATGCTGATCGTGATGGGGCTGGCTTGGGTTTACGTTAAATTCGGCTCCCTGCCGCAAGTAACCTGGCTGTTGTATGGTGTGAAACCAATTATCATCGCGATCATTGCACAAGCACTTTGGTCACTAGGACGAACAGCCATCAAAGGCCCGTTGACTGCGTTCGTGGGCATAAGTGTGTTGGTGCTGTATTTCTTCGGCGTGAACGAAATCCTGCTGCTCTTCGCTGGCGGGTTGATTGTCATGTTGATTGCCAACGCGCGCAGGTGGCGCGATAAAAATACAGCCATTGCATTTGCACCCGTGCTTGGCTTGTCAAGCATCGCGGCGCTCTCAGCCATCCCATTTAGTCTGCCGATTCTTTTTCTCACCTTTTTAAAGATAGGTTCCATTTTATATGGCAGCGGCTATGTTTTGCTTGCTTTTCTACGCGCCGACTTTGTCATACGCCTCGGTTGGCTAACTGACCAACAATTGATTGACGCGATTGCCATCGGCCAAGTCACCCCGGGGCCAGTTTTTACCACAGCCACATTTATCGGTTATTTACTTAGTGGAACTTCCGGTGCACTCCTGGCTACTCTTGGAATCTTCCTTCCGTCGTTTATCTTTGTTGCAATC
>DATKNJ010000192.1:0-5813 GCA_035541395.1 Anaerolineales bacterium | reverse complement strand
TTCTTTCGGCAGTTTTCGCTTGAGCTCTTCCGAAATGATCTCCTCCCCCGCGAAATAAACTGACTCGATTTTCACTCCTGCTTCGAGGGCCTGTACAATATTCTCTTCGTCATCAATCAAAATACGATTCAACTCGCGGCGGCCTTCGCGTGTGAGCAATTTGCGAATAGGGCCAGCAAGAGGATGATTCAGCGAATCGATCAATAAAGGATTATCGGATGTGTGAGTCGGTTGATCATTCATACGGACATGATACTCTTGCCAGAATTCAAGGTCAAGCGATACCGCGCCCCGAAAAAGGTACAATTGTGAAATAGCTTAAGCATGAACATTCTTTATGAAGATTCAGACATTCTTGTGATCGACAAACCTGCCGGGCTATCTGTTTTGCCCGATGGCTGGGAAAAAGATTCGCAATATCTGGTTCAATTGTTGGAAAAGCAATTTGGAAAAATCTTTATTGTCCATCGCCTCGACAAAGTGACCAGCGGTGTGTTGGCCTTTGCACGGACCGCCGAGGCGCATCGCGCGCTCAATATGCAGCTTGATAGCCATGAAACGCAGAAGATCTATCACGCCATCGCAATCGGCAATCCTAAATGGGATGAGCACATCGCCAGGCATCCGTTGCGCGTCAATGTAGGACACAAACATCGCACGATGGTAGACGACAAAAACGGAAAACCTTCCGAGACGAGATTCAAAGTCCTTAAACGGTATCCGGCTCACATCCTGCTCGAAGCGCAACTGATGACAGGACGAACACATCAGATACGCGTCCATGCTTACGCGTTGGGATATCCGTTGTTGGGTGATGTCCTTTACAGCGCACCGGAAACAAATCTTATTGCGCGCCCGGCTTTGCACGCGTATTCTTTAACATTCACACATCCTGTAACAGGCGAGAAAATTTCGTTTACCGCACCCTATCCCCCGGATTTTGAATCTGCATTAAACAATTTGTAAGGGCGAACTGCTGGTTCGCCCTTACAACATTACGCGATTTTTCTTGCTTCCATATAGAAGCGCTTCTCGCGCGCTTCGCCCATCGAAAATGTTTTGCGCGGCAGCGCGCCATCGAGAATCACTGTCTTGAACAGATCAGATTTCTGCATGCCCGGCAAATAAAATCCGGCGTTGCCCGCTTGCGACCCCAAACGCACGACCACATCCGCGCCATGCACGTAATCCACTTTTTCCGCGCCGCCCTCTTTCAAGAACGAATCGAGAAAAGATTGAATCGTGCCAACCGGCAAATTGGATGATGGATGCGCGATCTCGATCACGCCAAATTGCTTTCCGCCTCCAACCAGACCGATAGCCTGCTTCTCACCATGAGCCGCGTCCACGCGCTTGACCATTTCCTGCGCGCTCGCCACAGATGTGTAACTGAAGTTCGCGCCGAAGTGCGATTGCAAGGCCGCGAATAAATCCTTCTTCAAGCCAAACAAGGCGCGATGGATCGGTTCAAACTCAAGCGCTTTATCATGGACATTTTCGATCTCGACCAACGCGTAACGCGCGGGATGATTCATACCGACTCGCGGCTTCATCTTTTCCCATACAGCCTTCGCAGTTGCCAGTGAATGATTGCCATCGCCCATCGCGAATAACAAAACCGGTTTATCTTTGGAAATTCCATACTTCGCCGCGAACGTTTCAGGTTGCGCCAAACCGCGCAACGCCGCGACGACTTGCGCTTCGAGCGCCGCGTCTACCAAATATCCCGCGAGATGACCGCTATCCAGCATCAAATCGAAATCGTAGAGTTTCTCTAGCTTTGATTTGGCGATATTCAGCGGCTCGATCACTGTGCGCTTCGGATCATCGATCAATACCAAAATGTGCGGCAATTCCAAGGCCGCACCTTCGCGCACCATCATGCGCGGCGGCAAACGATCCACAATCGTGCCTTCGGTGGCGCGGATCAAACTTCTCGAGCCTTTGTTGTAATCGTAATGCTCAAGATCGAAACACAAGAGCAAGCCCTTGCGCGTCTTGCCATTGATGGTGCGCTCCACATAGATCAACCCTTCGCGCGGTTGGAGAACACCATCATCCAAATATTTTCGCATCGCAGATTGAATGGACTGAATCCGTTCGGCTTTGCCCGGAGCTTCGAGATACACTTCGGGGAAGATCAGGTTGAGGGCCGAGGGCGACTCGCCCACCATCTTTTGCACATCCTGCCAATATTCCGGCTCAGACGTAAATTGATCGCAGGCGATTACCGCCCATTTCTTTAAATCCGTGCCGGGTTTGGGCAAATATGTTTCGGGGATTCCGATACCGATATCTTCAATTATTTTCATCTTTTCCTGACGTTAAATCATAGTGGCGCAATAAATTGCGCCACTACAAAAATTTATTTTCCGTTCTTCGCGAACTCGATCAGTTTGGCGGCCACCTCCGCGGCGACGCGCCCTTGCGCTTCTTTGGTGGCTGCGCCGATATGCGGCGATGCGATGACGTTATCCAATTTGAGCAGTTTCCAATCGGTGGGCGGCTCTTCCGCGAAGACATCCAACGCCGCGCCCGCGACCTGACCACTGGTCAGCGCGTCGTACAGGTCGGCTTCGTTGACGATTCCGCCGCGCGCACAGTTGACGATGCGCACACCTTTTTTCATCTTGGCGAATTGCTCTTTGGCAATCATGTTTGCAGACTTGGCATTCTTCGGCAGATGCAACGTAATGTAATCGGATTGCGCCAGCAATTCATCCAATGAAACCATCTTGACGCCCGCCACGGATTTCTCAGAGACATCATAACCAAGCACCGTCATTCCAAGTGCGCTGGCACGTTGAGCCACTTCCTTGCCGATATTTCCAACACCGATAATTCCAAGAGTTTTGCCGCCGATCTCATCGCCCTCAAAACTCTTCTTGTCCCACTTTTCAGATTTCATGGAAACTGTTGCTTTATAGGTCGAACGCGCCAGTGCGAACATATAACCAATCGCCAATTCTGCCACGGAAGCTGAACTCGCCAACGGTGTATTCATCACAGTGATGCCTTTGGACTTGGCATAATCCGCATCGATGGTGTCTAGACCAACGCCGCCGCGCACGATCACTTTCAGGTTGGGGCAAACGTCAATTAACGGCTGACGGACCTTGGTCCGGGAACGAACGACCATACCATCATAAGCCGGTAACACCTTGGGAAGTTCCTCCGGCGTAATATCGTCGCGCACATCCACCGTCAGACCAGCCGCGCGCATTTGCTCGATAGCTTCCTTCTCGGTTTTATCGCAGACAAGAATTTTCATTTGTATCCTCCTGATACAGGGTTCAAAATGAATAACAGGGATCGCATCCCTGTTAAAAAGGTTTCCATATCACGGCGGTCATTCTAACAACGAGAAATGGCTTTGTCAACGAAATATATCAGGGTGAAAATATGTCAATCGTTCTTGGCGATTTGTCTTACAAACAGCTATAATACCAAAATAGTCTTTCGGGTCAACGTTTTGAAAAAACCTCATTCAGGAGTTAACCATGTCCGATCCCAAACGCGTATACAACTTCAACCCAGGCCCCGCGGCCCTGCCACTGGAAGTGTTGCAACAAGCCCAGGCTGAGATGCTCGATTTCAAAGGCACTGGCATGTCTGTGATGGAAATCAGCCATCGCTCGAAGGAGTTTGAGGGTGTGATCCAGACAGCTGAAGCCGATCTGCGCGAACTGCTCGGTATCCCCGCCAATTACAAAGTGATGTTCCTGCAAGGCGGCGCCTCGCTGCAATTTGCAATGCTGCCGATGAATTTGCGCGCCTCCGGCTCTTCTGCCGATTACGTGGTGACCGGCACATGGAGCAAGACCGCTTTCAAGGAAGCACAGAAGCTCGGCACGACTCGCGCCGCAGCCAACACCGAAGCTGATGGATTCAAAATCCTGCCGGCCAAACTGGACCTCGATCCGAAGGCCGCGTATCTGCATTTCACCTCCAATGAAACGATTCACGGTGTGGAATTCGTGAACGAACCGACTCCGCTCGCGGGCGTTCCGCTGGTCTGTGATGCTTCATCTGATTTCATCAGCCGACCGGTCGATATCTCCAAATACGCGTTGATCTACGCCGGCGCGCAGAAGAACGCCGGTCCCGCTGGTGTGGTGGTTGTGATCGCGCG
Source organism: Anaerolineales bacterium (assembly GCA_035541395.1). Lineage (GTDB taxonomy): Bacteria > Chloroflexota > Anaerolineae > Anaerolineales > Villigracilaceae > JACPVF01. Next base: position 1,681 of record DATKNJ010000192.1, on the reverse strand, counting down.
CGATGACATGCTCGAGCGTACGCCCGCCAATTTGCCCGTGATGCTCGATTACAAAGCACTGGCGGCCAGCGGTTCATTGCACAATACTCCGCCCTGCTGGTCAATTTACATTACTGGTCTGGTCTTCAAGTGGGCCAAAGGACTCGGCGGCCTCGAGGCAGTTGCCAAGCGCAACCGCGCCAAAGCGGATTTGGTCTACAAGGCCATTGATGAAAGTGGCGGTTTCTATCGCGGCCACGCGGCGCCCGAAGCGCGCTCGGTCATGAACATTCCGTTCCGTCTGCCTTCCGAAGAACTGGAAGAAACCTTTGCGAAGGAAGCCAAGAGCAATGACTTGATCGGCCTTAAAGGCCATCGCTCGGTTGGCGGCATGCGCGCTTCGCTCTACAACGCGCTGGACGTGAAAGCGGCTGAGTCATTGACACAGTTCATGCGCGAGTTCCAGAAAAAGCACGGATAAAAGCGATCTGCAGATTTCGCTGATTTCACAAATTAAACGCAAACGACCTCCGAGCATCGGGGGTCGTTTTATTGACAACATTGCACAGCATAATTAAATGTCAACCATAAGTTACACGTCTATTTACAATCGCTCCGCTTCTCATAAAACTAACGAAACGCCATATTATTGTATCAATTATTTTGTTGTCAGTATATTCCTGGCCAGGATCAAATTTTAAACGAAATTGATTTATGGAATATTCCAATAATCCATATTGCAAGATTCGTTCATACTCTTCTAATAAAAAGCTATATGATTTTGTCAGTCGCTCAAACTTTTCTTCTGTAGACTCACTGATCGAACCTGTTGGAAAGAAATAAAAGGCTTCCACTAAGCTGTCATATATAGGCAATCTTCGGTCAAGCATATGAACGAACTTGCTTGCGAATGAGAATTGGAGAGAACACCGGCCATCACCATGACTCGGAATTTTTAAAAGCCATTGAGCAACGTCTTTGACGTTTATGCTCTCCGCTTTTTTGGATTTTTGAAGCAGTTCAAAATATGAATTGCAAAAACTATCGCTCAACCTAGCAGCATTAAGTTGCCAGTATTTTCTATATTCTCGTTTAAACTCAATGTCATTAGATACATCTATATTTACATCATTGAACCAACAAACAAGCTGAATGTATGGCTTGACATCTTTGTCGGGATCAATGGCATTAAGAATCTTATCAATATTGTTATTAATGAGATTATACATTTCAGCTATTAAATATTATGTGCTTTTAGGAATTATACGCTCTCTTTCGAGAAAAATCGCTTTCAGACATCCAACTCACAAAATCAGCCTTACTGTCATAACTGGTTATAATTACGCCCATGGAATTTTTCTTCCCCGAAGATAATCTTACGCGTGCCACGCCGGAGGAAACCAAAATCACTTCCCTCGCCGCCCAGCCGTATCCCGATGGACGCCGCCTGCACGTTGCAATCGAGATGACGCCTTTTCAAAAACGTCCGCACCTCGAAGTGCTGCTCAGCGACTCGAACGGCGACGAAGTCGCATCGGCCAGCATCGTCGAGCCGATGACCTGGAAGATCGAATTCACCATGCACCTGCGCGGCGAACTTCATAATCCATATAATCTCGAAGCTAAACTTTTTTATCCCGATGGCCCGACCGACGAGCCACGCAAAATTTCTTTTGATGTAAATCCGCATCCCGCGGACGAT
>DATKNJ010000191.1:0-7883 GCA_035541395.1 Anaerolineales bacterium | reverse complement strand
CCTTGGTGTTCATCTCGGTCACCGCGATCAAGAGATGATTCTTGAGCGATGGATAATCCTGGCCGAGATCATAACCGCCGAGGATGCCATGCTCGAGCAGATGTTCATTGACTTCATCCGCGGGCTGGTTCACGCACAACGCAAACTCATGGAAGAACGGTTCGGTGAAACACAAACCCATGCCTTTGATTTGGCTGAGTTGTTTGGCTGCGTAATGCGCTTTGTGATAACACAACTCGGCCACTTGTTTCATGCCGCTCTTTCCAAGCACGCTCATGTACACCGCGGATGCCAGCGCGAGCAAGCCTTGATTGGTGCAGATATTTGATGTGGCGCGTTCGCGTTTGATGTGTTGTTCGCGAGCGGTCAGAGTCAGGACGTAAGCCCGCTGGCCGCGAGTGTCCATTGTCTCGCCGACGAGGCGTCCCGCCATCTTGTGCACGAAGGATTTTTTTGTGGCGAAGAATCCGAGCGACGGGCCGCCGTACCACATTGGGATTCCAAGCGGCTGACCTTCGCCGACAACAATGTCCGCGCCCATATCGCCTGGCGTTTTGAAGAGCGCCAATGCGATTGGATTTGCGACCACGCAAACCAGCGCGCCTTTGCTGTGCGCGCTTTCGATTAGTTTGGTGTAATCGTAAATGCGCCCGAAGAAATCGGGATATTGCACGATAACCATCATCGTATTGTTATCGATTTGCGAGACGAGCGCATCAGGGCTGGATTCCAAATCTGTGTTGGGATCGTCCCCGGCGGTTTCCAATTCCATACCTTGTGTGTATGTGCGAATCACTTCGCGATATTGCGGATGAACCGTAGGCGAAACCACAACCTTTTTACGTTTGCCGCGGAATTGCGCCCATGCCAAATTGACCGCTTCCGCTGTAGCGGTCGCACCATCGTAATGCGAAGCATTCGAGACTTCCATGCCAGTCAGCGCGCTGATCAGCGATTGATACTCGAAGATGGCTTGCAGTGTGCCTTGCGAGATTTCCGGTTGATATGGCGTGTACGCGGTGTAGAACTCACCGCGCCGCAGAATGTGATCCACGACCGCGGGGATGTAATGGTTGTACATGCCCGCGCCGAGGAAAGAGATCAAATCGCCGCGCACCTGTTCGTTGGAGGAGGCGATTTCGGCCAGTTCAGCCGCGGCTTCCATTTCGGTCAACGCAGGCGGCAGGTCGAGTTTGGGAAAGCGATGTTTGGCCGGCACATCTTTGAATAAATCGTCCAACGTTTTCACGCCGATGGTCGCCAGCATCGCATCCCGTTCTTTGGGACTGATGGGAATATAGGTCATAACAGCTCCTAGCTTGTAGCATGTAGCCATTAGCTTTTTGCTGACTGCTAATGGCTAACGGCTAAACGCTAATGCGTTCTCTCCGCGCAATATTTTTCGTACGCGGCCGCGTCCATCAAATCACCGGGATCGGCGCCTTCCACTTTGACCATCCAGCCTGCGCCGAAAGGATCGCTGTTGAGCGTCTCCGGTTTTTCGGCCAACGGGCTGTTGACCGCGACGATCTTTCCGCCGACGGAAGCGTAGATCTCTGCTGAGGCTTTCACCGATTCCACCGATGCGATGGCCTGGCCTGCTTCGAGGTCAAGGCCGGCTTCGACGAGGATTTCCACGAAGACGATGTCAGAAAGCTGGCTTTGGGCGTAATCGGTGAGCCCCATCGCGCCGCTGGCCGGATCGAACCATTCATCGGATTTTGTATATTTCAAATTTGCGGGAGTATTCATTACGGTCTCCTTGGAGAAATAGACTTGGCGAATCAAAAAGGCGCACGAGTTGGATTCGTGCGCCTCTGTAACTTGACCTGAGAGATTCATCTAGTGGGTAGTCGCTTAGTTTCATAGTTATTTAGTTTGTAGTTCCGTAGCTCAACCGTCTGGCTATGAAACCATCCAACCATCTAACTGCTCAACTATCCAACTATCGAACTAAACTTGCACCGTCGGTGTCTCGCGGTTGCGCGGGACTTTCCAGAGTCATTTCGGGGCAGGGTCCTTTTGCCTGAGAGATTCGTCTGGTTTCGCCTTTTGCCAGACTTGCCCCTTCGGCGTCCCGCGTTATGCGGGATCTCTTCCCTGCCCGCGCTCAATTGTATAAATCCATTCTACGGTTGTGCAGGGCAAGAGTCAAGAGGACGAATCTTACTTTGCGACTTTACGCGGCCGCTTCGGTTCCGACGGGACGTCTGGTTCCATTGATTCGGGCGGATTCGGCTCAACAGGCGGCAGCGCGGGCGACTCCGGGGCGGGGGATTCTTCCACTGGAGCGAGAACAGGCTGAGGCGTCGCGGGAACCGGCATGGGAGTCTGATTGAGATTCGCAAAATATTGTTTTACCGTCAGATCATTGTAGAAAACCAACGCCAGAATGCCGACGATTGTTGAAAACAAATTGCCGGTGACAATGCAAGCGACCTCGAACCAGGCCAATGTTGGCGATGGCTGAATAGCTTGTGGCGGATTGCTGAACAACTTAACCGCGTAAATGATTTCGAAGATTCCCAGAATGGTTGGCAGGATGGTGAATGGCACACAGATAATGCCGACAAGGGTCGCGAGAAATGTCAACGAGGCTATAATGCCCCAGAAGAGATTCACAATGCCGCTGGCCAACGTCATGGCCGCGATCACGGTCACCAGACTCGGCCTTTCGTTTTGATTCAAAGTTGTAGTGTTCATGGATTGCTCCGAGTTTCTTGATGTGTCTGTAGAATTTAACGAATAACTCTCATCAAGGTTGCAAAACAAAAGAGAGCTTGTCTTATTAACAAGCTCTCTTTTGTTTGATCAATAAAACTATACTGCTTGAATTGGTTGATTCGGTCCGAAGGTCATTGCGCTGAACTGACCGAAGATGTGCGCGTAAACGGAAGAAATATAAACAGTGGTGCCTATCCCAAGTACGAAAGAGACGATCCATCCAACGCATGGGATCCAACCCACGAATGCACTAACCAATCCAATCACCATGCTCACCACAATACCGCCCAAAAAGCTGACCAACCATGCGGTAAAGAATGCGCTCGGATTTTTGCTGATGATTCCAAATATATCTTGAAACTTAAAGCAGGAAGCAAATGTGCCCTCCCGCGAAAATGTTAGTAAGATGGCTGGATAGACGATGGATAATGCCAGCCCATACAGGATGAATAAACAAAGCAAACTGAGGAATACGACTCCGCCAACACCGGCAATGACATTGGAAAGGCTCTGCAAATTGTGGCTGCCAGAAAGCACCCCGGAAACTGCGAAGAAGCCCAAAGGCAGACATACCACGAGCAGAATCGGCAGCGCGTAAATAATTCCTACTGCGAAGAGAATCAATCCGTCAATGAATTTCTTTTCCAGATCATCCCAATTGGGAAGCGGCTCCATCGCGCCATTCATCACATTGCGTAGAATCCCTACCATGTAACCCGACCACGCAAAATTCAGAATCGGTACGATTGTGATGAGCGCACCCAACCCAAGTTTGCTGATCCATTGTTTATCTTCAAATTGGTATGAAAATGATTTTCCGATGTCCATCGTTGCCTCCCGAAATGAGTTTAATGTTCTGAACATTTTACAATAAAAATAAGGTCGAAGCAACAGAACAAATAACAAAAAAGACCTGCTTTTATGCAGGTCTTTTTTGTTATTGCTAGAAGAGGTTCTTTATGCCCAGCCCTGACTACGAATGAAGTTACTAACAAAGGGCACGTCAACGGTTTGGCCTTGATAAGCCTTATAGCCTATATAGAGCATGTAGATTGCACCAGCGATTCCCGTACAAACTCCGATAATCAAGGCAGCCAAAACACCCGCGACGACTCCATTGATGACAGCCAAGATGAGTGCTTGAATGGAATGAAATTTGATAAAAGGACGCGCCTTTTTATCTTCCATCAACAAGGCTACGATCGCGATAATCCAGCCAACAAACGGCAAATATGCTAACAATGCCCAAAGTTTGTCATCACTAGTGAGATCGGCGGACATAGGTGCTTGAGACATGAGAGATCCTCCAAATTGGTCTAGAATAGGTTTGAAGTATTTTACAACCAATCCCATCAAAAATCAACGAAAAGGTTGGGAAAAGAGTACTGCCACAATTTTCTCTGCGCGATTTTGCACATTTGACACAAGAAGCAGTAAAATCATTTCAATGTCTATCAAAATTGTTTTCATGGGCTCGCCCGATTTCTCGCTGTCGACTTTACGCGCATTGGCGAACGCATATGAAGTTATTGGAGTTGTGACTCAACCCGACCGCGCCTCTGGCCGCGGTCGCGCACTTAAAGCGCCGCCAGTTAAAACATTGGCGCTCGAATTGGGTTTGCCCGTGATTCAACCAAATAAATTGCGCGAGCCGGAGGCGATGAATCAATTGCGACTCTGGTCACCGGATTTGATCGTGGTCGCGGCTTTCGGTCAAATCCTCAAGCCCGAAGTGCTGGATTTGCCGCGTTATGGTTGCATTAATGTGCATGCCTCGTTGTTGCCGCGTTGGCGCGGCGCGGCGCCGATCAATGCCGCGGTGTTGGCGGGTGATGAAGAGACCGGCGTGACCATCATGAAAATGGATGTGGGCCTCGACACCGGCCCGATGTTGACTCAACGCACGTTGCGCATCGCACCGGACGATACAGCTGGTTCGCTTTTCGATAAGTTATCCACCCTCGGCGCGGACTTGCTGATCGAGACTCTGCCCGGTTATCTTTCCGGTGAAATCGTCCCGCGCGCACAATCCGATGAAGGCGCAACCTACGCGCCAATGTTGAAAAAAGAAGAAGGCTTATTGGATTTTACGCGTCCCGCAGAAGAATTGGAGCGACGCGCGCGCGCTTTCAATCCGTGGCCGGGCGCGTATTTCGAATGGCGCGGCGGATTGTTGAAAGTCCATCGCGCACACGCGGAAACGGGAAACGCGTCAGTTGGGAAGAGGTTGATTTACGAAGGCCAACCCGCAGTCGGCGCGGGAAGCGGAATTCTTGTCCTCGACGAAGTGCAGCCCGCGGGAAAAAAGTCGATGAGCGGAAAATCTTTTTTGGCGGGCGCGCGCGAATGGAACGAGTAAAAAGGCGGTGGTATTTCAACCGCCTTTTTGTTATAAAATAGAGACAATGGTTTTTGGCTGGAAAGATCGTTTTCGCTGCATCAGGCAAATATGAATCGACAGGAAATTTTTTCTGCGCTGAAATCCAATCCGAATGTTTCGGTGTTGATTGTGGGCGGGGGGATCAATGGCATCGGCGTGTTTCGCGATTTAGCGTTGAACGGTGTGGATGTGTTGCTGGTGGAGCGCGGCGATTTTTGCTCCGGCGCTTCATCGGCTTCGTCGCACATGGCGCACGGCGGAATCCGTTATCTTGAGAACGGTGAGTTTCGTCTGGTGCGCGAAGCTGTGCGGGAACGCAATCACTTGATTCAAAACGCGCCACATTTAGTCAAGTCATTACCGACTACGATTCCCATTTTCAAACAATTCTCCGGCCTGCTCAATGCGCCGCGCAAGTTTTTACGTTTGTTGGATAAACCCTCGGAACGCGGCGCGTCGATTATCAAGATTGGTCTGATGATATATGACTCGTATAACGAGCGTTCGGGCGCGGTGTCGTCGCATCGATTCCTAAATCGCGATCAATCGTTGGCGCGTTGGTCGGATTTGAATCCAAATGTTGTTGCTACGGCCACGTATTACGACGGCGCGATTCTCAGTCCCGAGCGATTGGCGATGGAAACTTTGCTGGATGCCGAGGCCGAAAATTCAAATGCGCGCGCGCTCAATTATGCCAGCATGGTGCATGGACGCGGCGATACGGTCGTTCTGCGCGATGAGTTGACCGATGAAAATTACGAGGTCAAGCCCAGACTGTTGATCAACGCCACCGGCGCGTGGATCGATTTCGTCAACGAAAAATTCGGGCATACTACGCATTTCATCGGTGGCACAAAGGGATCGCATTTGGTACTCAAGCACGATGAGTTGCGCAAGGCTATCGGCGAACATGAATTTTATTTCGAGAACAAAGACGGACGGTTTGTTTTTATTCTCCCGTTATATGAGCGCGTTCTGATCGGAACGTCGGATTTGCCAATTGAAAATCCCGATGAAGCGCATTGCACTGACGAAGAGACCGAATATTTTCTTGAGATGATCGGGCGCGTCTTTCCGAAGATCAAAGTTGCGCGCGAGCATATTGTGTTTCAATATTCCGGCGTCCGCCCGTTGGAACATTCCGGCGCGAAAAATGCGGGCCAGATCACGCGTGATCACAATATTCGCGTGATCAGCGGCGAATGGACGGAATTGGCTTTTCCGGTTTATTCACTGGTCGGCGGCAAATGGACTCCATTCCGCGCGTTCGCCGAACAGGTGACAGACAAATCGCTGGAATATCTTGGGTTGAAACGCCAGAAAGATACGCGCGCGCTTCCTATAGGCGGCGGACGCGGTTATCCGCGTACGAATGAAGAACGCAATCTTCTTGTGGAGAGTTTGTCCGCGTGGACGGGCTTATCGATTGAACGCCTGCGTGCGCTCTTTGAGAGCTATGGCACGCGTACGCAATTGGTGGCCGAATTTATCTGTCGCAGTGACGACGCGCCTTTGGTATCTTTGCCTGCGTGGACGCGCCGCGAAGTTATGTTCCTTGCCCTGCACGAGAAAGTGATTCATCTTGACGATTTGTTATTGCGCCGCTCAACGTTAGCCATGCTCGGAAAGCTGGACATCGATATTGTCGAAGAAATGGCAGAGGTGCTCAGCGAAGCCTTGGAATGGGATGAGGCGCGGCGACAAGCTGAGGTGGCGCGCACACTGTCCATTTTGGCGGACAAGCACGGCGTCCGCCTGTGAAGCGGGCGGTGGTACAATCCCATCCCGATGACCCCCAAAATTTCTGTCAAAACAGTTGACCTCGTCATTCCTGTGTTCAACGAAGCGGGCGTGGTCGAACAAACGCACCTCAACTTGCGCAAGGTTGTGGATGGACTTCCTTACGAGTTTTGTTTTTATTATGTGGATGACGGCTCAACCGACGGGACAGCTGAGTCGCTGGCCGAGTTAGCGCGCCGCGATCCGCGCGTGAACACCCTATCTCTCAGTCGCAATTTCGGGCACCAGGCCGCGCTCAGCGCGGGCATGGATGCTTCGCGCGGCGATGCGGTCATCACCATGGATGGTGATGGACAACATCCGCCGCAGATGATCCCGCAGATGCTGGAGCTGATCGCACAAGGCTATGATGTGGTGCAAACTCAACGCATGGACGAAGCGCAACCGGCTTCATTCAAAAAATGGACTTCCAGTTTGTTTTATCGTTTTATCAATGCCATTAGCCGAACGCAAGTTTTACCCGGTGCGGCGGACTTTCGCGCGTTGTCGCGCCAGGCAGTGGACGCGCTGAAAGCTATGCCGGAATATCATCGCTTTCTGCGCGGCATGGTGGCGTGGATTGGTTATCCAACGGTAATCCTGCCATATCAACCGGCGGAACGAGTCAGCGGTGAATCGAAATATTCATTTGCGAAAATGTTTCGTCTCGCCATGGATGCGATCTTCTCGTTTTCACTTGTGCCGCTTTATATCGGCTTGAGTTTGGGTGGCGTGTTGCTTTGTTTGGCCGCCTTGGAAATGGTGTATGTGCTTTCCTTTTGGGTAACGGGTCGCACTTCGGGGCTCGCGCCGGGTTGGAGTTCACTGATGTTCGTGATTCTGATTGTCGGCGGGATGTTGATGGTGTTGCTCGGATTCATCGGCGTGTACGTCGGCTATATCTTCCAGGAAGTGAAGCGAAGGCCAATCTATCTTTTGAAGGATAAGAAGAATGAATGAAACGCGGCCGCAGTCCTTTGTGATTACGTTGTTGCGCCAC
>DATKNJ010000190.1:0-4092 GCA_035541395.1 Anaerolineales bacterium | reverse complement strand
ATCATCACATGCGCTTCACCGAGAAACTCGTGCAACGCACCGCCAAACTTTTCCCGCAAAGTTTGAACGATCGGTTCTAGTTTTTTATCCATGCCATTTCGCCATTCATCACCACAGACCCAATTGCGCCCGTGTTTATGTTTGTTTTACTTGACAACCGCCAAATCCTTGAACTTATCGGCTTTGACTTTTTCGTACAACGTCATCACACCGTGGATCAACGCTTCGGGGCGCGGCGGGCAGCCCGCTACATATACATCCACCGGAACGATCTCATCCACGCCCTGCACGATGGCATAATTATTGAAGACACCGCCGCAGGAAGCACAATCGCCCATGGCGATCACCCATTTCGGTTCGGGCATCTGATCGTACAAGCGGCGCAGCACCGGGGCCATCTTACGCGAGAGGCGTCCGGCAACAATCATCAGATCCGATTGACGCGGGCTGGCGCGCATCAGCTCCATGCCGAAGCGGCTCATGTCATAATTCGCAGCCTGCGCGGCCATCATCTCAATCGCACAGCACGCCAAACCAAATAACATCGGCCACATGGCATTTGTGCGCGACCAATTTACAACTGATTCAAGCGTGGTGGTCACCACGCCCATATTTCCAAGTTTTTCCTCTACTCCCATTCGAGGGCTCCTTTCTTCCACGCGTACACGTAACCAACCAGTAAGATCACGATAAAAATGAACATTTCGGCCAAACCGAACAATCCCAACTGGCGAAAGACAATCGCCCAGGGGAGGAAGAAAACAACTTCAATATCAAATAAGATGAAGAGAACCGCGATTAAATAAAAACGAACCGGCATACGACGCATCCCCTCGCCGATGGGAACCATTCCCGATTCATAAGGCATGGCTTTGGCTTCAGATTTTTTCCTTGGCCCGAACAATTCCCCCAAGCTGATTGCGATCAGCGCCACCAGCGTTGCTAAAACAATCATTATCGCGATGGCAATATATTCAAGCAACATTGTATACCTCGTTGGTACGTGAAAACTGCCACATATTCGGCAAAGTATATCACAATGTGTCGGTTTTCACAAAATCCATCCTAGTTATCTAATTTATCGGCCAAAAACTTATTCCCCGCACAAAACTATTTAATACCACACTTTTCGTGCAAAGTTAACCGAGATAGTCCCTTAATTGACGGCTGCGCGTGGGATGACGCAACTTCCGCAGTGCCTTGGCTTCGATTTGGCGAATCCGTTCGCGCGTGACGTTGAAGTAACGGCTTACCTCTTCAAGTGTATGATCTTTTCCATCCAGCAAACCAAAGCGCAGCTCGAGCACCTGACGTTCGCGCTCGGAAAGCGCAGTCAACGCACTTTGGACTTGTTCACGCAGCATTTCGCGCGCGGCGGCATCCATCGGTTCGAGCGCGTCTTCATCTTCGATGAAATCGCCTAATGAACTGGAATCCTCATCGCCCACCGGGCCTTCCAGGGAAACCGGCTCTTCAGCGGAACGCAGGATACGCCCCACTTTTTGTGTGGCATATTCCCAGCGACGCTGCACCGCGGGCGGTAAAGGAGTCCCTTCGGCTTGCGCTCGCAGAATGGTTTGCACATCCGCCGCGGGCAGATAACCGATCTCGAGCACCAGTTCTTCATTGGTTGGCTCGCGGCCTAACTCCTGAGTCAACTGGCGTTGGGCGCGCAACAGACGCGTGATGGATTCAAACAGATGTACTGGGATGCGGATCGTGCGCGCTTGTTCCGCGATGGAACGATTAATGGATTGGCGAATCCACCAGGTGGCATACGTGCTGAATTTAAAACCGCGGCGCGGATCAAACTTGTTGACCGCGCGCAAGAGTCCCATATTACCTTCTTGTATCAAATCGAGGAACGAGATGCCGCGTCCGAGATAACGCTTGGCCACGCTCACCACCAACCGCAGATTGGCGCGAATGATGGCGTGGTTGGCCTCCTCCGCCAAATGGCTGAGTCGCTCCACTTGCGCGGTGAGCAGGCTTTCGTCCGGAAGGTTGCGCTGCAATGTCCGCAAATTGGGAAGACTGTGAGATTTTTGAATATGCTTCAACAGCCAGGCTGCAAAGTCATCCGGTAAAAGATAAAGACAAAGGAATACGCTATAAGCTTTGCGCACCATGCTGTCCCAACGCGGGTCAGTCCCCCATCTGTCGTTGGCGAGATAGGCGCGCAGATAAGAGGGAGTGTTGCTTTCCCACGTGAGATGCAAGGCTTGCGCCTCGGCTAGAATCAAAGCCAAATCAGGAAGATCGCTTTTGAGACGCGACGCATCTTCTTCCAGGCGTTTCCAAGAAGTGACTAATTCGCTGAGCGTTGCGTGATACGCGTCACACATCGGCTCAGTGCCCTGACGATGCGGGCGCTGGATAAACGTTCGAATCATGCGTTTGGCCTCGATGCACGTTGCCAAACGAAACTCACTATCCGAATCTAATAACCGAACCTGACCGATTTCGCGCAGGTACAATCGCACCGGGTCTTCAGCCAGTTCGGCTGCCAACTCCGGGCTTTGCATGTTGAGCAAATCCTCATCGCTCAAATCCTCCTGTTGTGCAAGGCTGCTCTCATCCGGCTCGCCGATTTCCTCCGCGTCCAAATCGAAGGTGGTTTCGTTCTCGTCCGCCTCGGCAATAGCCGGCTCGTCATCCAACAACGGCTGGACTGCTTCTTCCATCGGCGGCTTTTTCGCCGGGCGTCGCGTGCGGGCAGATGTTGTCTTTGCTTTGGACTTGCTTTTTACAGGCATAACTTTGAATGATCCTGAGCGGTAACAAAGCTCTGAACGATCCCCTATTTATTTTCGCACGCTGATCTTTTGCATGGCGCGGTCAAGACTATTGCGCAAACGACTGTGCTGCAAAGCCATTTCCTGATAATTCATCACCTTCAAATCGCCTTCTAGTTGAGCCTCTTCCATAATGAAACGCAATTGGTTGATATTCTCTTCCACGACCAGACGACGCATGGCAATCACATTCCGGAACAATTCTTCCAGCAAACGGTCATCCACAGGATCAAGCTTCTCGGTTCGCGCCAATAAATCTTTGGCCAATCCTTGTAAAGTTTCAGGAACTCGCGCCGCCACAAAAGCATGATGCTCGGCTTCCACTTGCTCGAGCGATTGGCGCACCAACCGAAACAACAACTGATGGTCAGTATACTCGAAATCCTCTGGCATCAACGGGCCCAAGCCGGATTCTTGCAACAAACGGTCAAGCCGATAACACAACTCCGGTTTGCGATATAGAACACCCAGACAATACGATTCGATTTTCTGATTCGGGCGGACAATGATTTTGACTGGCGTTTCAGCGGTTGGCTTGGGAGATGCATTCCGCGTCCGCCTCGCGCGTGGACTTTGAGTTGGCGCGCCCATCAAAGCGCGTTCATCCACTTTGAGCCGCCGCGCCAGCATCTGACGATAAGTATCGCGTTCAATCGAGCTGGGCAAATCCGCGATCAATGGCAGAACTTGCGCCGCCACTTGATTCTTCACTTTCGGATCATTCACATCCCGATCGGCCAATAACATATCCAATACATGTTCAACGATTGGCTTGGCCTTTTCGATGAGATGCTTCCATTCCTCAGGATCACGCGCCACGATTTCATCTGGATCGAGACCATCCGGCATGGTGGCCACGCGTAAATCCGCTTGCAGGCGCGCCTCATTACGCAACAAGCCGCGCGCATCGAAACCCAATTCGCCAGTATGATCCATCGCCTGCCGTGCGGCTTCGAGTCCGCGCAATACAGCCTTTTGCCCGGCAGTGTCAGGATCGAGCGCCAGCACGATGCGCCGCGTAAACTTTTTGAGCAAGCGCAACTGATCTTCGGTCAATGCCGTGCCCATCGGCGAGACGACATTTTCATAGCCCGCTTGGTGCAACGCGATCACATCGAGGTAACCTTCCACAATCACGGCCTGGTCCGCGATGCGAATCGGTTTGCGAGCGCGGTCGAGGCCGTAGAGCAAGTGTCCCTTGGAAAAGATCGGTGTTTCCGGCGAGTTGAGAAATTTTGGAATATCGTTCGGATCCACAATGCGCGCGCCGAAGCCAGACATCTTCCCGTTTTCGTCG
>DATKNJ010000189.1:0-25048 GCA_035541395.1 Anaerolineales bacterium | reverse complement strand
AGGTATTCGTCCAATTGAGCATTGCCATAATACGATATAACGGAATCAAATTTACTTGAAACGGAATCATCAATCCCAGCAGCATAACGAAGAACAATTTATCGCGACCGGGAAAAGTCAACTTGGCAAAAGCATAGGCCGCCAGTGTATCGAAGAAGACATGCGCTAAAGTGGTGATCACTGCCACAAACACACTATTGAAGAAATATCGAGGGAACTGGATTTTGGTGAATACACTGATATAGTTCTCCAGTGTCAAAGGGTTGGGCCACCACTGCGGCGGATTGGCAAATACGAATTGCTCAAGCTTTAAGGAGGAACTAAGCGACCAGTAAAATGGAACAACCATCAAAAATGAAGAACCAATCAGTACAAGATACAGCAATGTCCGGCTTGAAATGCGTTTAACTGCATTTTGAAATTTCATCTTGGCCTCCTACTCTTTCTCGCGCGATATTCTGAGCTCAATGTAGGAGAAAATAACCAGAATGGCGAACAAGACATAAGCAATGGCCGATGCGTATCCGAGACGGAGATCCTGGAATTTGGAAAAGAGATAGTACACCACAGTGGATGTACTATGAATGGGACCTCCATTGGTCATGACGAATACTTGATCAAAGACTTGATAGCTTCCAATGATTCCGTAGATATAGACAAAGGCAATCACATAGCGAAGAGAAGGCACGGTGATATACCAAAATTTCTGAACCGCATTGGCGCCGTCCATCATGGCCGCCTCATAGAGTTCACGCGGAATGGATTGCAACGCTGCCAGGAAAACAACCGTCTCGAAGCCGAAGCCCTGCCAGATGCTGGCAATCACAACTGACACAAGAGCAACTTTAGGATCGGAAAGCCAGCCTACGGGTCCGATCCCAAAACTGGCCAGTACGGAGTTGAACAGACCATTTTGGTTGTACAGCATAACCCAAATGGTGGAAACAACAACAAGGGAAGTCATGACCGGCAGGTAATATGCGGTGCGGAACAACGATTGAAAACGGACATTTTGATTCAGCAAAATAGCGGTCAACAGTCCCAGGCTGGGTCCGATCCCCATTCCCAGGAGAACGAATACGGTTGTGTTCCACAAAGACTGAAGAAAATATTTATCGCTTGTGAATAGCTCGATATAATTTTTTATTCCAATGAATTGTGGCGGCTGGATGCCACTGTAATCGTTCAAGCTCCACCAAAACGAGATGATCATTGGGATGAGCAGGAAGGCGATGAACGAAAGCATGGGCACGGCAATAAACAAATAAGGCATCGCATATTTTCTCAATCCCGGAAATTTTTGCTTTGCGAGTGATTCAGCCATCATGATTCCTCTGCTAAATATGAGGCGGAGATTGCCGGAGGCGCCTCCGGCAATCTCCGCGGGAAGTATATTATTTGTTCAAGGCATCTGTGGCTGTGGCAGCAGCCTCGTCCATCGCATCCTTAACAGATTTCTGTCCCAGGCCGATTTGTTCCATAGCGGTGCTGAATGCAACGTCAATGTCGCTCCACTGACGAACATAGGGGAAGTGCTTGGCCGTCTTCATGGCTTCCAGGAAAACTTCGAACGTTTTCTCGCCGCCGAAATAGGGATCGGCAACGTTTACTTCGGGGCTTTGCAGCGCAGCAGTCAGAGCCGGAGCCGCGCCAGCGTAAGTGTATACACCAACTTGATTCTCAACGCGCATCGCGTATTCGATGAATTTCCACGCCGCCTCCTGATGCTTGGACTGCGCCGGAATGACCAGGCCGGTTCCACCGAGATAGGAACCCGATCCCTTGCTGTATGGATGCAACGCGATACGCCACATCCCGGACATTTCGGGAGCCGCGCTTTTCATAATGCCCATGTTATATGGCCCATCCGAAAACATGGCGATGCGTCCATCTTTGATTCCCTGAATGCGTTCGCCCTGATCCGCGCCCCAATAGATGGCCGACTTGTTCGTCAGCATATCGGCATACGCTTGAATCGCGTCAATCGCCTCTGGTGAATTGAAGGTCACTGTCTTGTTATCCGCGCTCAACAAGCTGCCACCGTTTTCGAAAATCCATTGCGAGCCGTGAAAAGTATCCGGCAGCCATTGATAGAGATATTTATCGCCCTCTGCCAGCTTCTGTGAAACGTCGGCCAATTCAGCCCAGGTGGTTGGGACCTTCAAGCCTTTTTGCTCGAACAGGTCAGCGCGATAATACAACGCGTACACATCGAAATCATATAACGCGGCTACGATCTGGTTATTGTAGGTAATCGCCTCCAGCGCGCCGGGCGTATATGCTTGGTCCCATGTAACGCCATTGAGTTTGCCGCCCGACAACTTGTTCAGGTCGGTGAAGGCGCCCAACGCGGCAAACTTAGGCAACCAGGTCATATCTGCTGTGACAACATCCGGTGGAGTGCCGCCGGTCAGTACGACATTCAATTTCTCCAGCGTTGTATCCCAATCCAATGACTCATATTGAACGGTGATATTGGGATTTTCCTTCATGAAGCCATCAAGCAATGGCTTGATGGGCGTGGCTTCACCATAGTAATCCCAAACGGTTATCGTGACTTTCTCGTTGCTGGCAGCAGGTTTTCCTGCACTGCATCCGCTCAACGCGAGAGACAGGATCAGCAAAATTCCGATCATAACATTCTTAACCTTCATTTCATTCTCCTTTTGTGGATATATTTGACATGCCAGAATCTTGCTGGCATGGGATTACGAGGTCCATTCGGTAATCGCTCCACCGTATTCCGGGATTTCCATTTGCCATTGATTCCCATTCAGAGTAATAGGCCGTTTTCCGTTTGGTTCGATTTGTTGGATGGTATTTAACCTGTTGCGAGAAGTGACTGTTACGATTCTCTTCTCGGACTGATGATTGGCCAGCACCACATAGCCTCGCCCTTCGCCGATTAATCCGGCCGCCTCGACGCCAGGTACATCTGTGGAGAACAACGGGATAAAGCCTGCGAGTTTCATCAGGCCGCGATAAATCAGATGAGTGTTTTCAATGCGCTCGAAGGCTGAGGGAGTCACAGCTGAATAGGTTTCCAAGGGATAAGCGCTGAGTAAGGTTCTTCCTTTTCCGAAAGAATGAAGGATCAACGCTGGTCGGCCGTCCTGATCGATTGCAATCACCTGACCATCGGTCACGTCCAACGTCGCAGGCCAATGTTGTGGATTAGTGGGATCGACTCGATAACTGAAAGTTGTTCCTGCTGTGATATCACCGAAAGATTCTACAAAGGTTAGATTCACTTCCTCAACAGAAGTGTGATCAGAGAGACTGGTGCCAAACAAACTTCCCATTTCGGGGATAGCCGCGTCCGAGCACAACGAGGCGTAGAGTAAGCCGCCAGCTTGCACATACTCGCGAGCCCGATTCCAAAAGTCTGTATGAACGTGAACTAGATTTCGCTCGGTGCTGGTCAACGGCGAAGGCAAAAGCAAAAGCGGATGCGCCTGCCAGTTTGAATAGTCGCGCGGCATGTCGACTTTCAATCCGGCGCGGCGAGCGATGATAAACGCGTTGAGCAAGGAACGCGTTAGCCAAATATTTGCCTCGCTCATATCGTATCCATCTTGGACCGATGTGTAGGGAATCACACTCGCACCGCTCAGCCCAAAATGGGATTCGTCGCCGTGAGGCTTGGCCCATTCGTGAGGGACGATCAACGCCGCGTCACCGGACGCAGGCCGGATACCGTTGAAATCCATTTGATCCAACATTTTGGAAAAATCCTGCAACACGCGGCCCCGTGGACGATCCTGCCGATCCCAAGTTGTCAATCCAAACTGAGTCTCGTGAGGCGCGCGCAAATAAGGCACACGATGGAATAATTCGGGAGCGGCATCGGTGTAACACCACGGCAGGAAGCCGCATGATCCCGCGCCGAGTCCAGAGTAAAGTGTCACTCTATCAAAGTGAGCGATACGCTCGGGACTATATTGCGCGGACGATGCACCGAACTCGTGGATCATGACTGGTTTCCCCGCGCCAAGCGAAAGCGTAGTCTGAAATGCGCCTCCGTAAGTGCCACGCTCCGAGAGCATCGGATCAGGGAAACGATCGAGGGTGTAGATCGAATAAGGATGAACGGAGAAGAAGTCCATTTCGCTGGATAAGTTATCGGGGCGGAATGGGCCGTGGTGCATATCCTCCATACTCGTGCCAACACACATCAAACGGTCAACATCGTAACGGCGAATGGCTCCCGCGATCAAACGCGTCCAGTTGATGGCCATGGCATCCGTAGTTTGATCGGCAACGATCCAGTAGGGAGGTTCATCGGTTAAATCCCAAGCCAGAATGGCAGCCTCGCCGCGATATCGACGAGCAAACTCAGCGGCATGATCTGTCTGGAGTCGCAGCATTTCGGCATCTGCATGCGGATGCCGACCGCGTCGCCACGGGACATCCCAAAACGCCTCGCCGACTTCGCCGCCAATAAAGAATGTAGGATGAAGATAAATGTTGTACTCGTGAGCAAGGCGAATGAACGTGTCGAATTGCCGAAAGGCCTCGGGGTTGTAATTGCCGGGCCGCGGTTCGAACCACGCCCAAAATAAATCGAAGCGGACTGTGTTGAATCCAAGCTGTTGCATTTTTGCGAAGTCGGCTTGTAGATCGGCTTCATCCCACTGAATTGGCCACTGCAATCCGGTCTTTGCCGGAACCCAATGCGCACCGACGGGAATGAAGCGTTTGTTGTCGCGAGAAAAATAATTTCCATCCAGGGATACGGGTTGCAAGGTCATGGGAGGGATACCTTTACATCGAAACCAATTTCGAATAAGCGCTGCCACGGCAGATGAATGTTTGTGATTTGAATATCTTGTGCGAGACCATTTTGAAGGAAAAGATTGCACAAGCCGCTAATATGTGGTTCTAGTCGATTTTGGATGATGGCCTCCACGCGAGCAACCATTTCGTTTGGCAGACGTTCGAATGTGGGAGCCAATCCTAAAGCCGGAAGTGACTCGTATGCGGTTTGCGTGCGTACAATTGTTTGATAAAAGTAATCATCGAGATAACGTAAAAAGAGAAAAGTGAGATGCGCGGTTTGCTGATCGGGTGTGATGTTTTTTCGTAACATCAAAGCGCGGATCACGCTGTGAGCAAGAACCGTGCCAAGCGTGTTCCCGGCTGTGTTCCAACCGCCGAATGCGGCCAAACGCGGCGCAAGGTCTTCTTTCATCAACATTCGCCCGAGAGATAAATCGGCGCCGTTGACAAAAGCGACATCTGCGAGGGCAACAGGTTTATTTGTATTGAGCGCAACTCGCATGGCGCGAACGAATTCTTCCGGACTGCGATTCGGTGTGGTCATCTCACGTCTGGTTTGACGAAAGATTTCATCCTCGTTCATCAAATGAGGAGTGGATGCGTTTTGTTGTTCTTCAATCAACCATTGCAAATCCGCTGCTCCCTGACCCTCAGCCGGCGCGTTGATAAAGAGAAGTAAATTCGATTCCTCGGGCGACTCTGCAACGCTCCCATTCAACGGCGCGAGGTGCGCTTTGAGCAATTCATGGACTGGCCGATCTTCGTACGCGGTGACGGAGAATGCGCCTTGAATACTGGAATAGCGCGGCCAAATGCGCGGAGCAAACCCGGCTTGCTGACAAACTGCGCGCGCCAGCAGCAGACAGCCGATCTCGTCCGCGCCTGGATATATGATGGCGCGTTCACTCAAATTCTGTGCGCGTATCAATCCTTGAAGTGCGCGTGCCTCGGCGATGTTCCAGCCGTAATCAGCAGTGTCGTCTTGGGGGAGAAGCAAATAGTCGAAAACACCCTTTGCGGACCAATCCAGCATGGCGCGGTTAATAGTGTGGTTTCGACTGCGGCCTTGAAGATAATCGTTATAAACATCGTCTGGGATTTGTACACGCAATTCGTCGCGCTCATTGCATTCTGCTGGACTGGCCTCCTCAAGCGCAGATTTGTGTTCGAGATAGGACAGCCGAAACATCCGGCTACCATAAGTAGCCCAATAAGGTTTTTCCTCTTCAGCCGAGTTCGCGCGGGAAATACGCAGAATCACGCTCGAAGCCAGAATTTTCAAAGAAGGACGAGCGGCTTTCAGTTGCTTGAGGAGTTCCAACCGCGCGAGAACGTCTGCGGCGCTTTCTGATGATGTCCTTGAAGGAATTAATCCACCATATGCCAATGTGTCTATGGCAAGTATCGCAACGTCAACTGTGGCAGCGGCTTGTTCAAGCCAGTGAATCAAATCCTGATGTTGGCTTGATCGCCAGGGATTCCCCAGCCATTCGCGTGGTGGTAAATCCATGCTCATGCCGGCCATTTGAGCCAGGATTTGCGGATAGTCGTAATTGACCGGACGATCATCGAGAGGCAAGCAAATGATGTGTGTCAAGCAGAACTCGCTTCTTTAATTACAGCGGTGAATTGCGCGGTGAGCCATTGCGGACGTGTGATGGCGCTGCCGACAACTACAGCGTGCGCCCCCAATTTCAGAGCATGGACGGCTTGTTCGGGTGTGGCAATGCGTCCTTCCGCGATGACCGGGATTTCTTTTGGTTTGAGATGCGCTACCAATTTGGCGAGCAGGTCAAAGTCCGGGCCTGGCTGCGATAGGCTATAGGATGTGTAACCAGAAAGTGTGGTGGCGACAAAATCTGCTCCTGCCTCGACTGCGGCCAGCCCCTCTTCGAGTGTGGATACATCGGCAAGGATCGGTTTTCCGATGTGCGTATGGACATGAGTTATGAGTGTTTCAATGGAGAGTTGGCCGGGGCGGTTGCGATTCGTCGCGTCAATGGCGATCACATCTGAACCGACTTGTGCAATTTGTTCTGCATGTTCGATGGTAGGAGTAATCCGCACCTCAAAGCCTGGAATATCTTCTTTGAATAAACCAATAATAGGAAGATTTACTATAGCGCGGCAGGCCGCGATATCTGCTGGGCCATTGGCGCGAATGGCGATTGCACCTCCTGCTGCGGCCGCACGTGCCATGGCTGCCATATGTTGAGCGCCATAAAGCGGTTCATCTGGCAAGGCCTGACATGAGACAATCAGGCCGCCGCACAAACGCTCGATCAAAGAAGAGTAGTTCACTATATATTACCCAATGTGTTGACGGCCTGTGTACAAAGTGAATCGGTCGCCACTATAGACGGAATATACAAGTTCGATCACATCGTAGTTTGCTGAGAAGGTGACACGGCGCGCACTGAGAACCGGCTTGCCAACTTTTAGTTTCAATAGTTGGGCTTCTTCTTTTGTCGCGGCTCGTGCCTCGATCTCTGCATCGGCCCACGTGGGCACGATGTTGTACTTTTCTTTCAACACTGTATAAAGAGATTGAGTGTTCAAATCCTCATCGGTGATTCCTTCGTAAAGCCTGCAGGGGAGGTGAGCTGTTTCAACAGCTAAGGGCTCGTTATTTGCTAATCGCAAACGTTTCAGCATGTAGACATGCTCACCCTTGGAAAGGTTCAAACGTTTGCTTGTCTCAGAATCTGGTTCGATCTCTTTGAATTGCAGAACCGTAGAACTGGGCTTCAGGCCGCGTGCTTTGATGTCCTCACTAAAACTGCCAAATCCGGAAATATCGCGGATGCGAGTCTGTGCCACGAATGTGCCGCGTCCTTGTTGACGAAAAGCTCGTCCTTGATGGACAAGTTCATCCAGTGCGCGCTTGGCCGTTATCCTGCTGACTTGATATTGTTGAGCCAGTTCTGTTTCGGTGGGGAGTTGTTGGCCGGGTTTCAGCAAACCTTGCTGAATTTGTTCGAGGATTGCCTGCTCGATACGGAAATACATGGGCATATGTAAATTGGGAGTATTAGACGACATATTTCACCAAGTACGACATATTGATATGTTGATATATCATTTTTCAACATCATATGCTATTTCCGGACAATTGTCAACAGGCCCGTATTTGCTTTAGCCAAATTAATAGAGACAATTCTGGAGCGCGTAAAAAAACACTCGAAAGAAACAATTTGAGTGGTTTTCAAAATTCAAATCGAATTATATGTTAGCGAATGCGAGTTCAAGCTAGAGAAAAGACAAAAGAAAACGAAGATTACTCAAAGAAATTTGGCGTTCGGCATTTTTAAGAATAAATAGATTCAATGATCGCGTCGACATTACGATCTGTATATGAAAAGCAAAAACAGACTTCTGTCCTATTGCACTACGGGATAACCCGCCGCGGTCCAGGCTTGGATGCCTCCGCTCATGCAAGTGGCGCGCGTGAACCCGGCTTGTCGTAGGATGGCCACGCCTTCCTTGCTGCGCACACCCGATTTACACACCACAACAATATCCCGGTCGCGAGGCAATTCGCCCAATCGGCCTTGTAAATCATTCAATGGAATCAAAGTGCTGTTGGCAATGTGCATCTGGTCCCATTCCTCCTGGGTGCGCACATCCACGAACAAGGCTCCCTGTTGATATTTCTCGTGTGCTTGTGCCACAGAGATTTCAGTGGGGAAGGCCTGCTTGGAATTGAAATATAAAAACGCGATAGCAATTAGGACGAAAATCCCCAAACCGATCCAAAGCCAGTTTCTGTTTTGTCCGTTGTGTTTGCGGTGCCTGCGAGAATTCGACCTGCCCGATGAAGTAGATTGCGCTGTGTGATGTTTTTTAGTCATATTGCCCTCCCGGGACGGAATTGATTATAAGACTAAGCCCCAAGTGATGCTATCAATTTTTTCTATCGTTCGCTATCAATAATTAGAAGGTCGTTTGTGATGACTATCACTAGCGGGGAACGTTGATTGAAATTAAGCTTTACATGAATTAAGCAACTGATGAACTGCGACAGATAAATATTGATCAAACAAATTGGAGTTGATTGCTCAATGATACGAAAGGAGTGTGTACTATGAAAAGCAAGAATGGATTAACTCTCTTGTCGGTGGTCATTGTGTGCTTGTTGGCGCTTTTTCTGGCATTCCCATTGATGAATGCCCAGGCGAACAACATCACGCAGATGACTATAGCTGGACAATGCCCTGCAGGTTATTCAGGAACGTATCCGAGTTGCGTAGCGATGATTCCTGGTTGTACCAATCCGGGTGTGGCCAATTACAACCCGAATGCCACCGCGGACGATGGCTCTTGTAAGTCTGTGCTTCCTATAGTTCAGGGATGCACTAATCCGGGCGCAGCAAATTACAACTCGAATGCCACCGCGGACGATGGCTCTTGTAAATCGGTCGTTCCAACGGTTTCCGGATGTACCAATCCGGGCGCGGCGGATTACAACCCGAATGCTACTGCGGATGATGGCTCTTGTGCGTCTGCGCTTCCAGCGGTCAATGGATGTACTAATCCGGGCGCGGCGAATTACAACCCGAACGCCACTGTGGATGATGGCTCTTGTACATCTGCGCTTCCTATAGTTCGGGGGTGCACCAATCCGGGGGCGGCGAATTACAACTCGAATGCCACTGTCGATGATGGTTCCTGCATGCATTAGCTGTTCACACATCTTGCGTTGTAAACCCCTGCACATAGACCATCAAGCAATGAAACCAGCATGAAACAATTTGTCTCGCCCGAGATTCAGGATTTAGCTGAGCGTCAGGCAATGCTTTGTAAAGTGTTCAGCAACGCTCAGCGAGTCCTGATTTTCTGGCTCCTGGCAGAGAAAGAACGGACTGTCAGCGAGATTGCCGAAATGATCAACGCTTCGCTACCAAGCACATCGCAACATCTTCACTTAATGGAACTCAGTAATATTCTGGTTTCGCGGCGCGAACGACAAAACATCTACTATCACATTGCTGAGAATGAGCTGTTGCAGAAATGTTTGGTCCTGGCTAATCGGCCAAAAGATCAACTGATGAAAATTGAATCATAGAATTATAAGGAGAACAGTATGACCACCCCGGATTTGAACACGATTACAGCCACTAAAGTTGTAGACGCACGCGCCATGTCCTGCCCAGGACCGTTGCTCGAAGCCAAGAAAGGCATCACCACTGTGAAGGTCGGCGAGATCCTTGAGATCTGGTCGGGCGATGCCAACACCAAAGTGGATATGCCGCGCTGGTGTGAAAAAGTCGGACACGAATTCCTCGGCGTCTTGCAAGGTGACGGCTACGAGCGTCTATTCATCCGCCGCATGAAATAGGTCGCAATGACCGAGAAGAATCAACAGCCCAAGATTCTAATTCTGGGCACTCTCTCAGGCGGTTACGCAGGTGCGGACTCGACTGGACAGAGTCATCTTGAGTATCCGCCGAACACGTATGTCCTGCCAGTGATGTCGCCTGTCATGTTTCCGCCCGAATTTTATATTCGGGCGTTCGAGCGCGGCATCGACGGCATCATCGTCATGTACAGTGGCACCGACAGTCCATACAAGGTCGAAGCGGAAGGAACCGCCAAGCTCATCAACCGCGCCTATGCCCTGATGAAAGAACGCGGCATTGATATCCGTCGTTTGCGTTTGGCGGCGATCTGTACTGTCTGCGTCAAGCCCTTCATAAAAGAAGTCAATCTGATGAACGATGTATTGAAAGGCATCGGCTTCGTCAAGGATGAACTTGCTGTGCGTGCCAGCGCGCAGGAGACCGCGCATGGATAACCTTCACATGGACGCGCTCGTTATCGGAGGGGGAATCGCAGGCATGCAGTCCGCGCTCGATTTGGCAGACCAGGGCTTTCAGGTTGCACTGGTCGAACGCGAACCCAGCATCGGCGGACGCATGATTACGCTCAGCAAAGTCTTTCCCACGCTGGATTGCTGTTCGTGTATCACCACGCCCAAGATGTCGGCCGTGGCGCATCATCCCAACATTCATTTGTTCACCTACTGCGAAGTCCAATCCGTGCAAGAACGTGGCGCGGGCTTTGATGTTTCTGTTTTACAGAGGCCGCGTTACGTGGATGTTTCCAAATGCACAGGCTGTCGCGATTGCGAATATGAATGCCCCATCACCGTGCCGAGTCCATTCGATAGAAATCTCGGCGCGTATCGTGCCATCCGCGTCCCGTTCTCAACTGCCGTTCCGCAAAAGGCAGTCCTCGATCCAGAGTATTGTTTATGGTGCGGCAAGTGTGAACAAAAATGTCCTGTTAACGCGATTGACTTTTCACAGCAGCCCGAGACCTTCACCATCGAAGCTACTTCCATCATTATGGCAACCGGTTTTGATCTGACTTCTGTCAACACGAAAAAAGAGTACGGCGAAGGCAAACTTCACAACGTGATTGACCCGTTGATGATGGAACGTTTTCTTGCTCCCACCGGACCTTACGGTCGCGTCCTGCGCCCGGGCGATGGCAAGGAACCTAGTTCCATCGCGTATGTCCAATGCGCGGGTTCGCGCGACGACACGCTCGGCATTACCTATTGCTCGCGTGTCTGCTGCATGTACGCCATCAAGCAAGCCATGCTGCTCAACGGCGCGCTGCCCCTCGCCGACATTACCATCTATTACATGGACATCCGCACCTTCGGCAAGGGCTACGAACAGTTCTACCAAAACGCAAAAGCGATGGGCGTGAATTTCGTACGCGGCAAAGTGGCAAGCATCTGCGAAGATGCCGACCAAAATCCAATTCTTAAAGTGGAAATGACGGACACGGGCGAAATCGTGGAACAGACGTTTGACCTCGTGGTTCTATCGCAGGGAATCATCCCCGCTTCACATCCGACTGTGAGTCTGCCTCTTGGTTCCGATGGTTTTATTTCCGTTCCGAGTCCTGACTCCGCTCCATGCGTCACCGAACGACCGGGCATTTTCGTTACGGGTACGGCGATGAGTCCCATGGATATTGTGGACAGCATCGTCTCTGCCAGCGCGGCGGCGGCTGAGGCTTCAGCATACATCCGAGAAAACGGAAGCAAGCTCGAGATCCAGAAGGAGGCGATGTATGCCTGAGAATCAAGAACCGCGCATCGGCGTCTACGTCTGTCATTGCGGTGGAAATATCAGCGGCACAGTCCAATGTGAACTGATCGCCAAAGCCTTGAAGAAATTCCCTAACGTGGTCGTCACGCGCACGGACGAGTCAATGTGCTCGGACGCTGGGCAATCGATGATCGAGCAGGATATCAAGGAGTTGGGAATCAACCGCGTGGTAGTTGGCGCGTGTGCGCCTATGTTGCATGAACAAACTTTCCGCGGCGCAGTGACGCGCGCGGGATTGAATCCATTCTTGTATCATCACGTGGGTTTGCGTGAACAAGACTCATGGGTTCACGAACACAATAAAGAAGCCGCTACTGAAAAGGCTCTGCGGCTGA
Organism: Anaerolineales bacterium; assembly: GCA_035541395.1. Classification (GTDB taxonomy): domain Bacteria; phylum Chloroflexota; class Anaerolineae; order Anaerolineales; family Villigracilaceae; genus JACPVF01. The sequence goes on along the minus strand of DATKNJ010000189.1, from coordinate 12,810 downwards.
TGTCAGCGGGCGTAGCGAAGGCGCGACTGCTCCAGCCACTCGACCCGATTCGACTCGGCGCGGAGAAACACGCGCTAGTCATCGGCGGCGGCGTGGCGGGTTTGCGCGCCGCGCTCGATATTGCACGACAAGGTCTGCGCGTGACGTTGATCGAGAAGTCGCCGTTCCTTGGCGGACGCGTGGCGCAACTCGAAACGGTTTTCCCGAAAGAAGAAGACGCGCGCACATTATTGCATGATCTGATTCAAAAAGTCGTAGCGCATCCGAATGTCACAATCTTTACGCAAGCGGAAGTAATGGGTGTTTCGGGATACGTTGGCAACTTCACCGTTCAAGTGCAGCAACATTCGCGCGGTGTGACAGACGAAAACGCTGAGGCGTTGATGTCTGCCTGCTCGCAGGAAGTCCCTGACCCGTTCAATTATGGATTGACGAATCGCAAAGTGATTTATCGCCCGTACGATGGCTGCTATCCGTCCACGCCCGCGATGGATTGGGAAAGCTATCACGGCGAACCAATTTCATTAAACGGCAAACAGGTTGTTCTCAAGGATGAACCGAAATCGTTCGATTTGAATGTCGGCGCGGTGGTAGTTGCCACGGGTTTTGACCCATACACACCGCTGCAAAGCGAATACGGCTTTGGTGATCTACCGCAAGTTATCACACTCCCGCAGTTGATTCGCCATCAAGCTTTGTCGAAAGACGGTAAGTCCCTGCAATGGAACGGACGCGCCGTCCATGATGTGGCGCTGATTCACTGTGTTGGCTCGCGTCAAGTGGATGGGGTTCACCAGCCGCAAGAAGATGGACAAGTTAATAATTATTGCTCGCGCGTGTGCTGCACGGCGTCGCTCCACATGACTCTCGAACTGCACAAGCGTTATCCGCAGTTGAATATTTTCGACTTGCACCAGGACATCCGCACATACGGACGCGGGCACGAGGAATATTATCGTCACGCGCTCGAAGATGGTGTGCGCTTCCTGCGCTACAACGGCGAGGAAGTCCCCGAAGTCTCCGCCGCGCCGAAAGGTGACACGCATCCCGTGCTGGTCAAAGTCAAGGACATGCTGACATACGGCGAAGAGATTGAAATTCCCGTGGATTTGGTGGTTCTGGCGGTTGGCTTCATGCCGCGTGACCTGCATGGCTTGGACAAGATGTTGAAAATCTCGCGTGGCAACGATCGCTTCTTATTAGAGGTGCATCCGAAACTACGGCCTGTCGAAACGGCGGTCAATGGCGTGATTTTGGCTGGCACTGCACAGGGACCGATGAATATTCAGGAGAGTCTCAGCGCGGCTTCGGCAGCGGCGGCGAAAGTCGCTTCGCTACTCGGACGTGGCAAAGTGGAACTGCCCCCATTCGTTGCTTCGGTGGATGTAGAAAAGTGTAATGGCACAGGCGCGTGCGTTGAGGCTTGTGTTTATGAAGGCGCGATTGCTTTGCAAGCCTTCAACGAAAATGGCAAGGAAGTCAAACGGGCGGTGATCACGCCCGCCAACTGCGTCGGCTGCGGCGCGTGCGTGGCAGCCTGCCTGAACAACGCCGTCAACGTGCAAGGCTGGACACTGGCGCAGTATGAAGCGATGGTCGAAGCCATCGGCATGGACTTGCCCATGCTGGAGGAGGTGGCCGTATGACCACACAAACAAAAACTCCTTCACGCGGTGAGATTCTCAAACAGTTGCGAGCGGAACATCCTGAGGCTGTAAAGCGCGCCCAGGGATTGCTCAAAGAACAGAAACATATGCAGGATGAACTCTGCGCGTTCATCCGTGAACAGCCTCATACCGTCCCCGAAGCGGCGCAAGCGACTGGCCTTCCTGCTGATAAAGTCCTGTGGTTTGTGGCCGCGATGAAGAAATACGGCATCGTCGAGGAAGCGGGTATGTGCGGCGATTATCCACTTTATAAAACGGCCAAGGAGAATTAGTATGAGCGCCCGCGTCGATCCGCAATTCTTAAACGAAATCAAAAAATATGGTGCAGTCGACATCGAGAAATGTTTCAACTGCGGCAACTGCACGGCAATCTGCCCGCTCTCGGTCAATGGCGAAACTTTTCCGCGCCGAATTATCCGATATGCACAACTCGGCATGAAAGACTCACTGTTGAGCAGCAAAGAATTATGGCTGTGTTATTACTGCGGCGAATGCACCAAAACCTGCCCAAAGCAAGCAGAACCCAGCGAGTTCATGGCCTCGGCCCGTCGCTATGCCATCGCACAATACGACCCGCTCGGCCTGGCAAAACTGCTTTACACCTCTCCCATCCTGAGCACAGTATTTCTCATTTTGCTCGCCGCGATCATTGGGTTGGGCGCGTATTCTTTTCATGGCCCCATGGCGGCGGATACGCTCGAATTCTTCGACTTCATTCCATCGACTGTCATCCATAACATCGGAGTGATTGGGATGGTCGTCGTTGGTCTCCTGATTTTGATGGGCATGATCAACATGATCGTCAAAGTACGAGGCGAAGGGATGAAGGGGATTCGCACCAATTGGATTCAAGCGCTTTGGGAAGCTATCGCAGTGGAGACACTTGCCCAACGCCGCTTCCAACGCGACTGTGAAACTGCCGCTGATAAACCAGCCTGGTACTTACAGAAGTGGTTTGTCCATGCCTCCATTCTATGGGGTTTTCTCGGGCTTCTTCTTGCAACCGCTCTCGATTTTCTACTCGAACTGCTCGGCATCAAAGCCACTGGTACTTGGGTTCATTTCTGGTATCCGGTTCGTTTGCTTGGAACGATTGCGGGATTATTTCTGGTCTATGGCACATCGATGGCATTTGTTCGGCGCGTTCGCAAAGCGGATGAAGCCACCACACATTCCACTGTTTCCGATTGGGCTTTTCTTATCTTACTCTGGCTAACTGGCGTGAGCGGTTTCCTGCTGGAGATCGCGGTTTACTTGCCGAATCCTGCCCCGTGGATGTATTGGACATTATTAAGTCACATTACTGTGGCAGCTGAATTACTTTTGTTATTACCGTTCACGAAATTTGCACATGCCATCTATCGTACGATTGCGCTGTACTTTCGTGCGCTCAAGCCTATGCCTGTAACGGAACCGACCAAGGCTGGTACAGATTGATTTCATAAAGAGGTGAAACGAATAAAGACAACTTAATAGAAGAAACACGCGACGCAAGTCGCTGTAAGTAAAAACAAAACTTTCATCACAAAAGGAGATTCCTATGGCTAAGCAAAAAATGGCGATCGTTTGCAACGGTGAGACCGGTGCGAACATCATGCCCACTCTGATCTTCGGTTCATCCGCGTTGGCGTTGGACTATGAAGTCCACATTTTCTTCTGCCCCGCGGGCGCCAAGTGGACAGTGAAAGACGAGTTGGAGAAATTCGGCCAACCCAAAGGTTTGCCGAATCCCATCAAGCTCTTCAATGATATTCTGGAACTCGGCGGACAAATGACTCTGTGTGAGCTGGCTCTCGAGAACAAGGGCATCGATCCCAAAGACCTGCGCGACGCGCGTATCAAGATCACCAAGGCTCCGCCCTATCTGATGGATGTGGAAGGCGCAGCTCAAACCTACGTGTTCTAAAAAACATTTGTGGGGGATGACGGAATCAGGCCAGATAGCTTGCGTACAACTATCTGGCCTGATCTTTTTCTCTAAATGCTTTGTTCTGGCAGTCTTAATAAATCTTCGTTCTCTGGAGAATGAACAAAACTCCAGAAAGCATCGCGCGGGCGATACGGATCACCGATTCGTTTCCGGACCATATAAATGGTGCGCTGCAAGCTCAGGTCCGTCACCGGGATGGTTACTACCTTGCCGCGCTCTAACGGATACGTAGCCGCCAGCTCCGAGACAAAGGCCACACCATATCCATCGGCCACAGTGCGCACGATGGCTTCGGCGTTTCCCAATTCCATAAAGATATTCAAATCTTCCAAACCGATATCATGTTTGGCGAGTTCTTCAAGCACCACGCGCCGCGTTCCCGAAGTGGGCTCACGCATAATAATGGATTCTTCAAGAAGTTCAGAAGGTTCAATGGAAGGGCGCGATGCCCAACGATGATTGGCCGGCGCAATCAACTTGATTGTATCGTGGAAGAACTCTTGTATTTCCAGGTTCGTGTCATTCACTTCCCTGCTCAACACGCCCAAATGTGCATCACCGTTCAAAAGATCGAGGGCCACTTTTTCCGGAGCACAGGCTGGGATGCGCATCTGGATTCCCGGATATCGTAATCGGAATCGGGCGGCCAATTGAGGCAATATGTATTTCCCAGCGGTTGTGCTGCACGCAATCCGAAGTTCGCCCGCCACTTCTTGCAAGGAGGACATCATGGCTTGCAGATTGGCGCTGTCATGTAGAAGACGGCGCGCCCACGGCAACAAGATTTGACCCGCTTCGGTCAGACGCAGCCCGGAGCCGTTTCTCTCAAAAAGAGTTGTCCCTAACTCCTGTTCGAGCGACTTGATCTGATGACTCACGGTCGGTTGACTAAGGTGAAGCTGTTTGGCCGTTTCTGAGAAATTCAAGTTCTCGGCCGCGCATAAAAATGTTTCTATCTTTTGAATATCGATCATCGTATATCTCAATTCATGAGCGGCTTCGGCAAAGAAGGGTAGTAGATAGAGTTTTGGAAAGCACTGTTTTTACAATCTTGACCATAATAACACCGGCGCGTTTATTAATAAAGATGGCGTTGGTGAAAGACGCGAATGTAAACGAGGAGACAAAACTGCTTTACTTCTTGCTCCGAGTTTCGTACCAGCCTGTGCGTGCCTCTGTCCTTAAATCGAATTCGGGAACATAAGGTTTGATGTCCAGCAGAGGGGTGCCGTCCAATACATCTATGCCTTCGATGGTTAGAATATTTTCCTGGCGCGATAGGAGACGAACTGTTGACAAGCCAATCGGGTTGGGACGGAACGGATAACGAGTAGAAAATATGCCATGTTCCCTGTCATCTAAAAAGGGCTTGACTTCCAACTTATATCCGTATGATTCGTGAAAGACATATAAGAGATGAAGATGAGATATTCCCTCGATGTCTTTCAGCCCATCTCCAAACTCAGGATAAATCTCCACGGTGCCAATCGCTTGTGAACGCGAAGCCTGAATGGGCGTCTGATCTTTTGAAACAAACGGCGAATGTATCATGCCAATAGAACGCATGACAATTTCCATTGCGCTGTTGATGTGATTCATTCGTTCACTTTGTCTAAAATGAGTTTGAAGTGTTCGCCAATTTGCTCGCTCAATACCTCACGCATCATATCGCACACGCGTGTTAACTTCGGGTTTGCAATGTGATAAAGAATATTGACTCCCTCGCGTCGAGTCGCGACGATGCCTACGTTTCGCAATGTTGCCAGATTTCTAGAGATGGTGGCCTGGTGTTGGCACGTGCTAAGTGCGATCTCGTTAACGCTCAGTGGCCCGCCGCGCAACAGGTTCAGGATTTCCATCCGCAGCGGATTCCCCATGGCCCGGCATAACTCGGCTTGAATTTCGAAGATGGTCTGATTGCCCATGGTTACGATCATTTCTGAGGAATCCCTGCAGGTTTCTATATATCTTCAATACTTTTTATACTAATGCAACTTTTCAACGTGGTCGACGATTTGTCCATTTGCATAGGCCAAAACAGCCTCATCAATATTGGTAATATCTGTTACCACAGGCCGAATGTTATTAGCTTTCATACTTTCATAAGCGCCCATGCCCATTCCTCGACACAACACGGCTTCGCAGTCCGCGATCACTTCTGCCATGCGCCCGTGACGATGGTCGGCAGCCGGCCCATAACCATGTCGTTGATCTGCCTCATCATGATGGTCATGAGGTTCACTTTGGAAGTGGTTGTGATTGGGTTTGTCTCGTAGTTCGTGATTTGTAACTTTGCCTCCTTCTATCGTTATAACCATATAGTGAGATGCGCGTCCAAAATGCTGGCTGATGGTCATTCCATCGTCTGTGATTGCTGCGATCTTCATTTTTTACATAGCTCCATTTCTTTTTAGAGAAGTTATTGAACCTTCTCTGTTATTAACGTATCTAAGCTTTGCTTCCTGTATGATGTTTTTCGAGCCAACCTAACCCGAATAAGAAAGCCGCCAGAGTTAATAGTCCTGCAAAAATCTGGAGAAATGAGGTTGGGCTCATTGCATTGGTTGTTGCGGAAATGCCGCTGGATGGCGGTTGTCCGGAGAGGCTGCTTGCGGGAGCTGGCGTGGGCGTTGCACAACTACCGGGCGTCATACCAATTGTCGGGGCGAATTGCGCGGCCCGAGTTTCATAGTCGGGATGACAGCTATGGCAGTCTGTATAAATATCATTCAAGGGATTCGCCACCACGCCTTGGTGGGCCAAATCCTTTTCCATTGTGCTCCCATTGCCTCCATGGCAATTGATGCAGATATCTTTGCTGGCGTGAATGATATGCCACTCGCCCTTATCGCTTACGGGATCTGTTTGCGCATGACAAGTAGTGCATGAGGAGGGTTGAGGTTGTTCGCACTGAGCGTGAACTGTTACGATCTCCATGCCCAGCAAGATGATGACCACGGCTACCGAGGCAAAAAATAGGCATCGAAAAAAAGTTTTTGCCGACATGTTCACTCCCTTCAGCTATTTCATAACTTGCTTTGAGAAATGTCGCTCTGTTGGGCTGTCACGGATGTCCATGGGGCAGAGCACCAACAATATGCGTGATGAAGTTGTATCGGGATTTTCCCATTGATGCGGCAGATACGCCTCAAAAACCAAGCTATCGCCGGGATCCAGCAAATATCTTTGGCCACTGACAATGTAAGTGATATGGCCTTCAATGCAATAAACAAATTCCCGACCGGTATGCACGATGGGATTTTGGCCGCTATCTGCGCCGGGATTCAACGTGACGATCAGCGGCTCCGCGCCGAGGTGGGGCATCCCGGCTGCCAGATCTTCCATGACCCCATGCTCAAATGAGACTCGAATCCTTTTTCCCTGCTTTTGGTGAACCAGGTCTTTACTTCCATCGTTCGTCTCGAAAAATTCTGTGATGGGAACCTGGAGGCTTTGCGCCAATTGCTGAAGCGTGCTTACGCTGGGGGAGGTGCGTTCGTTTTCGATCAGACTCAACGTGTTGATGTTCAACCCGCTTAATTCTGCCAATGCCCGCATGGATAGGCCTCGCGAAGCGCGGATTTCACGTAGACGCAGACCAACACTGACTTCCGGATGCTCTGGTTCAGCAAAAGGGGAATTACTCCGCCCTGAATTCTTTTCCGTTTTCTTGGAAAGCTGTTTGTCAGCCATGGCAAATCCTCATAGCCAAAGTTTGTACCATTATTATAGTATGTATTTTTGTAAAATGCAAATATCGTACTAATTTATTGTGTATTTTTACGGGTTATGGGCCTTTTTAATCACATCAAGCTTTCGATATGACATTTGTCTTTCTTTAAATTGACAAAAGACACTGTCTAGTGTTTGTGATAAAGAGCAAAATGCAATAGTAAGCTATTGCAAACTATGGCAAATTATTGCAAACGAATGTAACCATCATGGATTCTCTACTTTCAGCCAAGCAAGTTCAGGAACTGCTTCATGTGGATCGCACTACGGTCTATCGTATGTTGAAAGATGGCCGTTTGACCGGCGTCAAAGTGGGCCAGCAGTGGCGTTTCTATGCGCGTGAAGTGAATGAATTATTGGCGGGAACAGCGCTGGTGCGTGAAAAGGACGCACCTGTTTCCGCGGATGCATTGCCGCTGCATTGTATGCAACCCATGCAGGATGTATTTGCAGAAATTGCGGAAGTGGGGGCTGTGACCACTGATCCACATGGCCAGCCACTGACTCGTCTTAGTAACTCATGTGATTTTTGTAAACTGATTTTGGGGAGTGAAACAGGTCGGCAGGCTTGCATTAACTCATGGAGCAAACTTGCTCAGCACGATGGCAAATCATCCGAGTTCGTTCCCTGCCATGCGGGTCTTCAGTACACCAGTGCTCGCATTGAAGTGCAAGGGGAGATGATTGCCTTGTTGGTCTCGGGGCAGTTTTATGCTCAGTCTCCCGATCCTCAAGAACAGACGAAGCGCCTTCAAAAATTATCTGAGGTCCATCATATTGATCTCAATCTTTTATCGCAGGCAGCCGAAAATATCCCTGTTCTCGACGAACGAAAAGAATCGCAGATTTGGGTATGGTTGAAAAAAGTTGCGCATACTTTTGAACAGATCAGCTCCGAACGCGCTAATTTGATGAGCCGTCTAAAACAAATCGCTGTCATGAGTGATTTTGAATCCTAACTACATCCTTAAGGAGAATCTATGTCTTTCAAGTTCGATCAAGAGTTGGATTGCAGTGGCCTCGCCTGTCCAATGCCCATCCTCAAAACCAAAAAGGCTGTGGATGCCCTTCAACCTGGTCAGGTTTTGAAGATGATTGCTACAGATCCGGGTGCCGTGCCGGATATGGAGGCTTGGACATCCAAGACTGGCCACGAACTGCTTGGCCATGAGCAGGACGGTCCAAAGCTGACCTTCTACATCAGAAAGAAATAAAGAAGAGCCTACCAAAACGGTAGGCTCTTATATTTCATCCCAATCCCATCTTTTTTCTAGCAATAAGAATAGGTTGAATAAACCTTGAAAGGAATTTCTATGACTGCAAAACGCCTCGCCATTATTTCCGCCCACGGCAGCCTCGACGCTGCTTATCCGCCCCTGATCCTAGCCACCGCTGCATTGGCAATGGATATGGAAGCAGCTATCTTCTTCACATTCTATGGCCTCGAGATTATCAAAAAGGGACAGGCTGATAAGTTGCAAGTGTCCCCGATTGCCAACCCCGCCATGCCACAACCCGTTCCGGGTATATCTGTGCCGAATATTATCGGCGTATTGCCTGGCATGACTGCTGTTGCCACCGGCATGATGAATAGTTGGATGAAGAAAGCCAACGTTGCCAAACTCAGCGAACTGCTCGATATGGCAAAGGAAATGAATGTGCGCATGATTGCCTGCCAAATGTCGATGGATGTGATGGGTATCAAAAAGGAAGATTTGATCGATGGCGTGGAAGTCGGCGGCGCTGCCACTTTCTTGCAATACGCCAGTGAAGATGCCATTGCCCTCTCGTTCTAGATTCGTCGAACTCACTTATTTGTTCAAGGAGAAACTCTCATGGATAAAGTTTTGATTGTTATGACCAGCGGCCCGGATACACCGCGTCGCTGCGCCACTCCGTTTTTCTTTGCCACCCTCGCGGCGGCCATGGATTATGAAGTGACCATGTTCTTCACCATTGACGGCACCCTGCTCCTCAAAAAAGGAATGGCAGAGACCGTGTTCCCCAAAGCAGGTGGCAAACCGGTCAGCGCGTTCATTCAGGATGCTCTGGATGCAGGCGTCAAGTTCACGGCTTGCACAGCTTCGACCGAATTGCACGACCTCAAACCCGAAGACCTGCTCGACGGTGTCAAAATGGTTGGCGGCGCTGCCATGTGGCAGATGGCCGAAGACAGCAAGACCCTCACTTTCTAAAGGAGTTTCCCATGTCTGATGTTCGCGGATGCAATCTCCCTGAAGATTTGTATTACCTGATCGAAAAACATGTTTGGGCCAAACCGATGGAAGACGGAACGCTTCGTATCGGCATGACAGCTGTCGCCGCAAAACTGGCCGGATCCAATCTGGCGGGTGTCACCGTCAAAGCCAAGAACATTGGCCAGGAAGTGGCGCAAGGCAAGAGCGTTGCTACAGTCGAGAGCAGCAAGTTTGTTGGACCTGTTCCCGCTCCTGTCACCGGCGTTCTGTTGCGCGGCAACGATAAGCTCGCCGCGGATCCGAATATCGTTTCGCGCGATCCCTATGGCGAAGGTTGGATCGCTGAGATCAAGCCTTCCAATTGGGACGCGGATAAAGCTGGTCTTGCCACCGGTGTGGAAGGCATCGCTGCCTACAAAGCCAAGTTGGAAGCCGAAAATATCTCGTGCGCTTAATTATTGGTCAATAGCGTGAAGCAAATCCGATTTGCTCATGCTATGGATTTTTATCTTTTCGGAGGAGATCATGCCTGAAGAAACGATTGCTCAAGGCTTGAAGAAACAAGGCGTATCACGCCGCGACTTTCTCAAGCTGAGCGGTATGTTAGCCGCAGCCATGGGACTCAACATTGCCCCGCCAGTGGCGGCCAGCGGACTGCCGCCCAAAATGGCACGCGGGTATCGCGCGGATCGTGCGATTCTCGGCGCGTTGAAGTCGAAGCCTCGGCTTCCCGTCATCTGGTTGGAGTTCCAGGATTGCGCAGGTTGCAGTGAGGCGATCACTCGTTCCGACTCGCCGACGCTCGGCAATCTGGTGCTCAACACGCTGACAATTGAGTATCACGAGACGCTTTCTGCGGCGGCTGGCTTCCAACTGGAGCAGGCCAAGCAGGATGCCATGAAGAAGTATGCTGGTCAATATATTTTGGTGGTGGAAGGCAGCATCCCGCTGGCTGATGACGGCATCTACTGCACGATTGGCGGGCGTACCGCTTTGGATTTGTTGAAGGAAGCAGCGGCAGGCGCAGCGGCCATCATTGCCACTGGTAACTGTGCTTCGTTCGGCGGCCTTCCGAAAGCCAAACCCAACCCAACAGATGCCAAGGGCGTTTGGGAAATCATCACCGATAAACCAGTGGTCAACATTCCGGGTTGCCCGGCTATTCCTGAAGCGACCACCGGAACCATTGCTCATTTTGCCATCTTCGGCGCTCTGCCCGAGCTCGATGGTTTGCATCGTCCCAAGACGTTTTATGGGAACACCGTTCATGATCGTTGCCTGCGCCGACCGTTCTACGAAGCCGGCAAGTTTGCTGAATCGTTCGATGACGAAGGCGCGAAGCTGGGTTGGTGTCTTTATAAGTTAGGCTGCAAAGGCCCAACGACTTATAACGCCTGCGCTTCCATTCGCTGGGACGAAGGCTTGTCCTTCCCGGTTCAATCCGGGCACCCGTGCCTAGGTTGCTCCGAACCGAATTTCTGGGATGGTGGCGGATTCTATCAAGGCCAATCGGCTCCGTTGGAGCGGCCTACTGTAGCCGCGGTCGGCGCGGCGGCAGCTGTGGGTGCGGCCATTGGCATTGGTACCACGCTGGCGAATCAGGCGAAGAAGAAAGTAAAGGAAGGTGCAGAATGAACTGGCAATCTGTGTTGGAGTTTGCACGCGGTCCATTCTTCTATGCCGCGTTGTTGGTGTTCGTCGCGGGCATGGTCTATCGTATCGTCAACGTGATCGGCTTGGGATGGGCCAAAGATCGCGTACCAGCCAAAGGGTCCAAGGCTGGAGGCGTGGTGCGGACGTATTTGAAGAGTATCCTGATCTGGCCATTTATCCCGTGGGTGAAAAACACGTTCAATAGGAATCCGTTGATTTACATCGGCGGAGGGTTGTTCCATCTCGGCTTGTTCGTCGTGCTGATTTTGGGAACGGCGCACATGTTGGTTTGGAAGAGCTTGCTTGGCTTTGGCTGGCCGACTCTGCCGTTGCCCATCGTGGATTGGCTGGCAGCCGTCGCGATCATTGCCATGTTGATTCTGCTGGTCAACCGCATTGTCAACCCGGTCTTGAAGTTGATCTCCGGCCCGGCGGAATATATGGCCTGGTTATTGGTCTTCCTGCCGATGGTGACCGGCTACATGATGACTCATCATCTTTGGTTCCCGTATGATGAGTTGTTCAGCTTCCACATGATCACGGTGGATATCCTGTTGATCTGGATTCCGTTCAGCCGTATCTCACACTTTATCTTTTACTTCTTCGCCCGCACCATCCACGGACAAGAATTTGGCAAGCGCGGCGTGGCGGCGTAGGAGGCATGACATGACAGCAACAAAACAAGCAATGGATGCTTTTGTTCACGAGACCGGCGGCTGGGTGGCTTCGCAATTGGAAGCCTGCACTCGCTGCGGCATGTGCGCGGAAGCTTGTCATTTTTATCAGAGCTCGGGCAATCCCGAGTACGCGCCGGTCTGGAAATTGGAACTGCTCCGACGCGCCTATGAACAACGCTTCACGCTCGTTGGCGGACTCAAAGCCGCCTTCGGCTTGGACAAGCGCGTCACGGAAGAAGATTTGCGGCACTGGAGCGAGCTCAACTATTATGCTTGCACTGTTTGCAACAAGTGCTCGATGGTCTGCCCGATGGGCATTGATCTCGGTTCGTTATTGCACGGCGTGCGCGCCGGACTTGCAGCTGCGAATATGGTTCCCGACGATCTGATGTCTGCCGTCAATAAGCAGATCGAGGAAGGTAGTCCGCTCGGCATGACCGATAAGGTTTGGGATCAGCGCCTCGAGTGGGTCGCCGATGAATGGGAAGTCGAGATCCCGCGCGACGTCAAAGGCGCGGACACGCTGGTTGTGTTCTCCTCCATCGAAGTGATGAAGTTCCCGACCAACGTCGCGGCGATTGCGAAGATTCTCAACAAAGCTGGCGAGAAGTGGACCGTCAGTAGCAAAGCGCGCGAGATCGTCAACTTCGGTTTCTACGAAGGCAACGAAGAACACACCAAGATGTTCCTCAACCGCGTGCTGGATGGCGCCAAGGAATTAGGTGTCAAGCGTATCGTGGTCACTGAATGCGGTCATGCGTATGACGCGTTGCGCTGGCACGCGTACAACATCATGGAAATGCCCAAAGACTTGGAGATCACGCATATCACCGGCGTGTTGGGTGAATTGGTTGGCAGTGGCAGGATCAAGGTCAAGCCCGGCTTCTTCGATGAGAACGGCAGCGGGACGATTACCTTCCATGATGCGTGCAAGATTCAACGCAAGGGCGGTC
>DATKNJ010000188.1:0-6620 GCA_035541395.1 Anaerolineales bacterium | reverse complement strand
GGAGTCATATCCATCGCGTAGGAAAGGCCGAGCGTTGAATCCACGCCGTGCGATTCAGCGTAGGTAGCGTTGGCACGACGACGGCCCATCGAAGCAAGGTCATAACGTTTGCCACCTGCGATCTGTGAATCGAAAACACCCAACAGCGCGGCCTGCAAATTCTCATGTTCCGACAAATCCATGTAATACTTATCCGCGTCGTTCATCCAATCCAGCGCGCGCCAGACTTCGCATCCATAGAGCCGCGCGGGACGTTCGGCGGGCGTCAAACTGCGCAATGCCGCGATGACTTTGAGCGCAGTTCCAACATGCGTATCATGTTTGTCGGCCAGGTTGTGAGTGTAGACAAATTGCGGCTTGGCTGCGCGGATTAAATTCACAAGGTCTTCCACAGGTTCCAATTTCGTCGCGTCTTTGATCATTTTGCTCGGATAATCCAACATGACTTGCGCGGCGTATTCACCGACAATTGCGGCCTTGCGCTGTTCTTTGAATCGAACAAGGCGCATTTCTTCATCAGAGTAATCTTTATACAAGTTATCGCGCGGTGAGCCGCGGCCGTCGGTCGCGACCACCCCGGTGAACCATTTATCTTTTTGCTGAAAGCATTCCAAAATCGGTTGAGCGGCCATGATTTCAATATCGTCTTGATGAGCGGAGATGCACATATGCGTGGTACGCGCCAAGGCCTGCTCAACAGGCAGATTATCGGGAACAAAAATTTCAGCGGTATCGAGATGGAACTTCATGATGACTCCTATTGAAGATGATCGCGCAGAATAAGTCGCTGCATTCGCGACAAAGCGGTTTCCTCTTTTGAATCCGAGGAGGGCAAACTGGCTGCTGCCACTGATTGTCCAACGCGCCGCACTTTTTCATCGGGCAAATGCAACTTGATTCTTTCCAACAATTCTGGGAACTCGGCTCTCCAAACCTTTCGCACGCCTTCCAATAACAAATCTCCGCCGCGGCCGGAAGTACAGCGACCTAAAATCAAAACGTGCTTGATCTCGTAAAAGTCGGCATAATGTGCGAGACCATAACCGAGATAAATTCCCATGCTTTGCCAAATCTTGCGTGCGCCCGCGTGACCGGACTCCAATTTTTGCTGCACAAACTTTAGCTTTTCAGCATCGGTCAAGTCGGATGGAATTTCAATCCCGGCTTTAGGCGCAAGGCGGAACACACATTGCTGGGAAAAATACGAAGCGCCACAACCTTTATCTCCAGACCATTCTTCAACGGGCGCATTCGGGCTGTAATCAATTGGCGCAAAAGCCAATTCATTCAACCAGCCCATGATGTGTCCATCCATGTTGACGTAGCCCGCTGCTTCGCTTGAACCCAACGCGATTCCCAAAATCCCATTGTCGTTGATGGACATCGAGCCTGCCAACGCGGTCACATCGCCATCGTTGATCACTTCCAACGGCGCTTTCATTTCCTGGCTCAAGCGCAGAAAGAGATTCTTGATCTCGCCAAAGTTTTCCTGCGGAACGCCGCGGAAGAGCGACGCGACCATAGGACGATTGTCGATATAAATACCAGCCGAACTGCCGCCGATCGCATCCACGCGCGGCATTTTGCTGGCCGCCATTTTCAGGGCTTTGAGAATCTCCTGGTAGTGATACTCCGGATCGGAATGTTTGCGCGGTTCCCAGATCACTTCCTCGCTGAAAATTGGATTCCCGTCCACCACCGCGCTGACTTTTCGGTCTGAAGCGCCAAGATCAAACCCAATGCGGCAACCCGCCAAATTGCGACCGATTTGCTTTCGGGTCACACAGGAAGCGGGCACTTTATCCAATTTAGAAGAGACCACATCAAAAGGCCGCTCATACACTTGCTCGCCCATGAAATGATAATCAAAATCTTGTGCGCCACCCGCAGCATACACTTTACGTAAATGCTTTGCAACGGTGTTCGAGCCGCCAACATAAACTTTATACGCGCCTTGCTGCCACAAAAGGAATTTCAGCAGGCGCTCAATGTAATGCAAATTTGCATCTGCATAACTGTGATTATCAGGAAAGACTTTGGTCTCGAAGCGCGAGAACTCATGCTCGCCGCGTTCCAGGCCAATGACCAAAGGCACTCCACTTTTGCGAACCTTTTGTTGAAACGAACGATTTACCAGAACCGCGGGATAAAAATTTTCATCCAACGGCGGCTGGACGCGTGGGCTGACCAACATGGAAGTTTTGGACATATCAGTTTTCCTCAGCACCCATGAAGAGTAAGGAATATCCATCGAGAAGCAAAAAGGCAGACGCGCCTAAAATACAGGCGCGGTAATCCAACTTTCCCAATTCCAATTGCGTGCTTTCGGCCATGCGCGTCAACGTCCCTTTTTGCATGGCCTGCTTCACAGACTCCAACCAATCTTCGCCAAAACAAGACATATCGCCGGTTAGAACGATCTTCTGAATATTCAACGTGCTGATCAAACTCGCCAGCACATTTCCTAAAGAACGTCCTGCATCCAAAACGATTTGACGCGCGGTTGAATCGCCGGATTGAAATGCAGACTGAATTGCATCCAACGAATCCATTTCTGGATGATTGATTTGCATCTGCGACAATACCGCCCGGATGCTTGCCACCGTTTCGAGACAGCCATATTTGCCACAGCGGCAGAGTTTTCCGTTTTCCTGCACCACAATATGACCAATTTCACCCGCGCCGCCGCCATCACCTTGAAATAACTTCCCGTTGATCAAGATACCGGCGCCAATTCCATATTTCAAATTAACAACCACCAGATTTCCATCTTGATTATGTTCACCGCCATACCAATATTCACCGATGGCCGTTGCCTGACTATCGTTCAAAACTGTCACGGGATAACCGTAACGCGACTCGAGCAAATGTGCGAGCGGAAGATCGCGCCAATCCAAATTGACCGCGTTCACTACCACGCCAGCACTCGTATCCACCAGGCCCGGCGCACCGACTCCGATCCCAACAATTGGCTTCCAATTCTTTTTCAGCAATTGATCGAAAATTTCATAAACCAATTGAAGTGCATCTTCCCCATTTTGGTTTGGCACCGGCAACTCAACGGTTTCTTTGATCTCGCCACGCAAATTGACGACTGCGCCGATAAATTTATCTTGCGCCAAATTCAAGCCGATCAGATAACGCGAATCCGCTGCTACACTCAACAAAATTGGATTCTTGCCTCCCAATGAAGTACCAAAACCGACTTCCCGAATCAAGCCTTCGTTGATCAGGCCTGCCACCGATTCCGAAACGGTCGTACGCGTCAAACCGGTCACGCGCGCCACATCGGCGCGGCTGATCGTTTCCTGGCTGAAAATCGTCCGCAGCACGAGATCACGATTATGGAGTTTGGTTTGTTGATGAGTCGCTTTTTTTATCATTCCACAAGAACTTTGTAAATTCACTGGACTTACAATTCAATTCTAAGGAAATTTCTGGAAAAGTCAAGCCCCGTTTCTCTTGACAAACAAAAAGTCGCGGCTATAATAAATTTAGTTTAGACTAAATTTATTTTTAGCCAATAAGATTCATAAAGCACGAACATGAAATCAACTTTTGGTAATTGACAATGTCTGAAGTCCTAACCAATTCCATTCAGGATTACCTCAAACATATCTACGATCTAAGCGCTGAGGGCCATCCGGCCAGCACCAATGACCTGGCCGCGCGCCTCGGCGTCGCGCCGGCTTCGGTCACTGGCATGATCCAGCGCCTCGCCAATGTCACTCCCCCGCTCGTGCGTTACCAAAAACATCAAGGCGTCACGCTCACACCGGAAGGCGAACGCGCCGCGCTGGAAGTTATCCGCCATCACCGTTTGTTGGAAACCTACCTTGTTCAGTCCCTAGGCTATTCGTGGGATGAAGTTCACAGCGAAGCCGAAAAACTGGAGCACGTGATTTCAGAAGAATTCGAGGCGCGCATTGCCGCCGCCTTGGGGAACCCAATCCGCGATCCACACGGCGATTTAATCCCCTCTGCCGATTTAATCATGCCGAAAGATGAGAGCGTTCTGCTTTCCAGTTTAAAGCGCAATCAAGAAGCGGTAATTTGTAAAGTGCAGTCACAAAATACCGACTTGCTCAAACATTTGGAGGGTTTGGAGCTTGTCATTGGGGCTCGCGTGAAAACACTTGAAGTGTCACCATACGATCAGGTTATGAAATTACAGATTCACGGGCGGAAAGGATTCGCAGTTCTTGGTCCAGCAATTACAAATAAAGTTTTTATCGAAATTTTACATAAAGGATGATCATCTATGCCAATGACAAAAAATAAAGCCCTCCCTGCACAAGGCGATATAAGCACTCTTGAATCGGCTAATGAAATATTGGACGGTAAAAGCAAAAAAGGAACGCTGGCGCGTATTCTTCCCTTTCTAGGACCAGCGTTTATTGCCTCCGTAGCTTATATTGACCCGGGCAATTACGCCACCAACATTCAGGCGGGGGCCAAGTTCGGATATGAACTTCTTTGGGTCATTGTAGCCAGCAACCTGATGGCCATGTTAATCCAATCCATGGCGGCCAAACTGGGAATTGCAACAGGCCACAACCTGGCCGAAATGATGCGCGACAGATACCCACGCTGGGCCGGGATCGTCATGTGGCTCATGATGGAGTTGGTTGCCATGGCCACAGACCTGGCGGAATTTTTAGGAGCCGCCTTGGGAGTGTACCTGCTTTTCCCAAGCCTGTTCCAAAAAATCGGCGTATTGACAGGCCTGCCCGATTTATTGATCCCTGCCATTTTGATGGGTGGCCTGACCTTTGTTGTATTGCTACTCGAACACAGCGGCTTCAGACCGCTTGAAGCCTTGATCACGGCTTTGGTAGGCGTGATCGCCGTATGTTTCCTGGTTGAAACAGTATTAGACAAGCCGAATTGGGGAGTACTCACCTATCATGCAGTTGTCCCTCAATTTTCAAGTGCAGAAAGCATTCTTCTGGCAGCTGGAATTCTAGGCGCAACCGTCATGCCTCATGCGATCTTTCTGCACTCAGGCTTGACCCAGGGGAGAATTGTTACGCGCGATCCCAAGAAACTCCGCATGCTCTTCGGTTTCGAGTTGGTCGACATACTGATTGCCATGACTCTTGCAGGAGCGGTCAACGCCGCAATGTTGATTATGGCGGCCTCAACCTTTTACACGCATGGCTTAAGTAATATCGCTTCCATCGAAGAGGCCTATCGCACTTTGACTCCCTTACTTGGCGGAGCCGCAAGCATCGTGTTTGCAATTTCGCTACTGGCATCCGGACATTCGTCATCCACAGTTGGAACGATGGCTGGTCAGATTATCATGCAGGGATTTATCCATCGAAAAATCCCGATGTGGGTCAGGAGGCTTGGCACCATGCTACCCTCTTTCATTGTCATCGGGTTACGGCTCGATCCAACCAACACGCTTGTGTTAAGTCAGGTAGTCCTCAGTTTTGGTCTTCCATTTGCCATCATTCCCCTGGTTGTATTTACAGCCAACCGTGAGATAATGGGAGTGCTGGTCAATCACAAAGTAACAACCATCTTGGCTGGCTTTGTAGCGGCGATAATTATCGCGCTCAACTTATTCCTGCTCTATCAAATTTTCACTGGAGGATAACCGTGTTCAAAAACATTCTTGTCCCCCTCGACGGTTCGAAACTTTCTGAAGCGTCGCTTGGCCCAGCCGCATTATTTGCGCAAACATATAACGCACAAATCACACTTCTGCATGTCATCGAGCAGGGCGCTCCAGCGGAAGTCCACAAAGATCGGCATCTCACTCAACCGGATGAAGCCAAAGCCTATTTACAAGAGACCGCCAGGAATGCCTTCCCGGGCATGAAAGTTGAAACTCACGTTCACACCGCGCCAGTCGCCGACGTGATCAAAAGCATTAGCGAGCATGTCACGGAATTCAAACCCGACCTTATCATCACCTGCACGCATGGCAACAGCGGCGTCCATGATGTTTTGATCGGAAGTATCGCGCAACAAATTGTCGCGCGCGGATCGACGCCTCTCCTGCTCGTCAAGCCAGATATTCCCCGTTTCAAACTAGGCCGAATACTGGTTCCGCTCGATCCGGATTCTCATCACGACGCCAGCTTACCGATCGCCAAATCCTTCGGCGAAACTTTCGGCGCGAAGATTCATCTGTTGAGCATTATCCCCACTTTCTCGACTCTGGTTGGTGAAGAGGCCGCCACCGGAAATTTAATGCCTGTCACCGCGCAAGCCCTGCTCGACATCCAGGAAGAAAACGCCAGCGAAGATTTAGAGCTTCATGTGGATGAATTTCGTAAAGACAACATTAAAGTCTTTGCGGAAGTTGCACGAGGTGACCCATCGCGCGGCATCGTCAAGATCGCCGACATCTCAGGAGCCGATCTAATCATCCTGACCACACATCGCAAAGCGGGCATGAGCGCATTTTGGGCACGCAGCGTGGCGCCCAAAGTGGCAAACAAAACCAGGGTGCCGCTTCTGCTGATTCCCTTGTTTGAGGAAAAACAATAACGAGCATGCTAGGCAATTTACTTCTGCAATACAGAATGTAAGAACCAACGAAACCTCCTGCCATTATGGACAGGAGGTTTCGTTTCACGTTACAATAATTACACCTCAAACCAAGG
>DATKNJ010000187.1:0-4919 GCA_035541395.1 Anaerolineales bacterium | reverse complement strand
GGCAGCGGCCTGGTCGCGTTGGGCTTGGAGCAGGGTCTCGTCCAGTTTCAAGAGGACATCCCCGGCTTTGACGGTCTGGCCTTCCTCGGCCAGCACTTCCGACACTTTCCCTGACAATTCCGGCGACACATTCACATCCACTGCCTCGATCGTCCCCGATGCTTTCAGTTGGGTATTGGCTGTTGTGTTCATTGCCCGGATGCCGTAATATCCGGCAATCAGCAACGCTACCACGATCACTATGATCGCTACCATTCGTCTTCGTTTCGGTTCCATTTCGAAAACTCCTTACATTATGTTAAGTATTGTTTGAATCTAGATAAACGTTGATCAACCAATTGCCATCGCGTGAGACTTTACAGACGAAATAAAAACATCTTCAAGAGTTGGAGCAATTCGCTCAATGGAATTGACTCGAACATTTCCTTCGATCAATAAATCTTGTATGGCCATTGTATATGTTTGCGCTTCGGGAACGACAGCATGAATCTGCGCGCCGTATAAAGCCACTTCTTCAAGTGGAATGTTATTTTTGTGCTGAGCCGCTTTCAAAATCTGCATTGCTTTTTCAGGGTTAGAGACGTTGATCTCAAGCACCTCACCGCGCATCTGCGTCAACTTGAGTTGGCTGATAGTATCGAGTGCAACCAACCGTCCGCCGCTGATGAAACCTATTCGTTGGCACAACTCCGCTTCGTCCATGTAATGCGTCGTAACCAACACTGTCACACCGTCTTTCGCCATTTGATAGATCAGTTCCCAAAATTGACGACGGCTAATCGGGTCCACGCCAGCAGTGGGTTCATCCAGAAACACAACTTTGGGATGATGGACGATGGCACAGCCCAAAGCAAGTCGCTGTTTCCAACCGCCGGATAAGCTGCCAGTCAGCGTATTCTCGCGTCCTTCCAAACCGGCCATTTGAATAATTTCCGAAATGCGTTGATCCAACTCCGAGGGCCGCAATCCATGAACGCCGCCATAAAAGCGAATGTTTTGCCGGGCTGTCAGATCGTTGTATAAAGTGAACTGCTGCGACATATATCCAACATGAGCATGCACAGATTTTGTTTGCGTTGCGGAATTGAAGCCCGACACAAACGCATCGCCGGAGGTCGGCTTCAACAAGCCAAGCAGCATCCGAATGGTGGTCGTCTTGCCAGCGCCATTCGGGCCAAGCCAGCCAAACACCTCGCCGGAATTGACATGGAAGCTAACATCATCGACAGCGATAAAACTTCCAAAGCGTTTGGTCAGATGTTGAACCAGAATCGGATGCTCTTGATACTGAGCAGAGAAGACCTCGTTGATCATCGGATTACCTTCGACTCTTCCTGCACCTGAGCTTGCTCCAAGGTCTGTTGAGAAATTCCTATCTGACGGCGGATCAAGCTAATAAACGCTTCTTCCATGCGGACCTCAATCTCGCGCAGGCCATTATGCGTTATATCTTGAGAGGCAAGCACAGCCTCGACTTGAGCTTTGCGTTTGGAAACATCATCAACAAAAATATGCAAGCGATCCCAATAGGTTTGAACTTCCGACACGCCATCCATTGCGGCGCAAAGTTTGACGGCCGTGGCAAATATCGATGGTGTAAATTCCAGAACGTGCCCAGGAATCAAGGCTTTGATCTTGGCGGGTGTATCGTCCACGATCAACCTGCCCTTATAAATCAAGCCAATCCTTGTGCAGCGTTCAGCTTCATCCATGTAAGGCGTGCAAACAAAAATGGTCAAGCCCTTCTCCGCGCGCAAGTCGCTTAGCAAATTCCAAAACTCGCGGCGGCTGACGGGATCCACACCCAACGTTGGTTCGTCGAGCATCACCACCTGCGGTTCGTGAATCAAACTGCAAGCGAGCGCTAACTTCTTTTTCATTCCACCGGATAACTTCCCGGCCAGGCGTCCAGTAAACTCGCTCAAACCCGCAAATGCCAAAAGCTCCGGGATACGTTTCTTTTGTTGTTCCGCATTTACCGAAAGCAGCCCTGCAAAAAATTGCATATTCTCCATCACTGTTAAACTGGGCGGCAGAGTAAATTGCTGCGCAATATAACCCACTCGATTTCGAATCTGATACATATCGCGCATTGAATCGAAACCCAGGATGCTGCTCTCGCCGCGCGTCCGCGACAACAATCCCAGAATGACGCGTGTGGTGGTTGTCTTCCCGGCTCCGTCCGGGCCGATCAGGCCATACGTTTCACCGGGCGCGACTTGCAGAGATAACTGATCCACTGCGGTCAGAACATCTTTGCTGACTTTGAATTCTTTCACGAGACCATTAGCCAATATTGCAAACTGAGTCATTCGTTCACCTTTATTAATCGAGTCGCATTTTGAATCTCTTGGAGGAAACAAAAACAACGACCAATGTATAGATGACAAGTATCAAAGCATCGCTCCACAAAAAGCTTAGCCCAACACCTTTCATATAAATGCCGCGCGAGATGCGCAGAAAATAAGTCAATGGGGCAATATCTCCGATCAATTGTGGGATGAGCGGCATGCCGGTTCTTGGATAGAAGAGGCCACTCAACAACAAGCCAAATAGCATGAAGATCAGACTCGACGCATCCGCCTCAAATTGAGTATTGGCTCGAGTTGAAATAACCAATCCAAGTCCCAAGCAGGAGGCGAGGAAGAGCAGAGCCAGCCAAAAGTAGAGGAAAAGATTTCCATGGAATGGAACGCCGAACCAGAAGATTCCCAATCCCACACTGACCCCGAAGGCCAGCAAACACAAAGCCGCCAACGGGATCATCTTGCTGAGGATCAATTCCAACTGGCGAACGGGCGTAGCCAGAATTTGTTCCATCGTCCCCCACTCGCGATCTCGAACTAGAAATATGGCGGCCTGTTCGACCGCGAGAGTTTGCAAAATCATTCCGATGATTCCCGGAATGACAAACCATTTGTCGTTCATATCCGGGTTATAAAGAATTTGAGAAAAAACGTTGACCGGTAAAGCACTGTCAGTCGAAGTCATTACTCCAGTCGAAGTGTGACTTTCTGCAAACATCTGCAAGCCAAAATTTTGCGCAACTGCACCCGCGGCGCTATACCCCGATCGAACTGCAAATTGGTCGGAGCCATCTAACAGCATAAGAAAATTCGCCGAGCCCTGGTCAACTTCGGAGGCGAAGTGCGGCGGGACGATCAACGCGGCTTTGACCTGTCCTTTATCAATTGCATCCTTTGCTTGAGACTGGTCATCCAGATACATGGTCGCATTGAAATATTGTGAATTGATCAGCGCCTGTATAAATGCGCGGCTGGTCGAATCATGGCTTTGATCCACAACTGCCATCGGAAGGTGATACACCGTGCGCGATGCGGAATAAGAATACACAAACAGTTGAACGAAGGTCAGGCCAAGAAAAAGAAAAATAAAACGGCGGTCACGCAAAATCTGGATTGTTTCTTTCCGCATGAGTGCCGTTAAACGCTGAAAGTTCAATTGCATTCGACCTCCTTTAATCCAGTTTCTGACGAAACGTCAGCGCGCCAAAGGAAAAGAGCACCACAGTTAAAACGGTCAAAGAGATGATGGAAGGCCAAAGGTCATTCAACCCGACTCCCTTGGTGATGATTCCATTCACAATCGGCAGGAAAAATGTCATCGGCATAACATACCCGAATGAGCGAAGCACTAATGGCAATCCATACGCAGGGAACATAAAACCACTGAGGAACATGACTGCGATATTCATCAAAGACGCCAGTTGATTCGCCTGCACTTGACTCTGTGATATAGAAGAGATCGCCAGCCCTAAACCGAGGCTGCCGATCGCGAAGAGACTGGCCAACGTCGAAAACAAAAGCAGGCTGCCGCGGAATGGAACGCCAAAGAGCAAGATCCCCATGGAAAAAGTCATCACCAAATTGAAAATGGCAATGACCAGGTTTGGGATCATCTTGGCAATCATCAGCTCAATCGGGCGAATCGGTGTGACCAATAACGCTTCAATCGTCCCGGCTTCGCGTTCGCGCACAATCGCAAATGCCGTCAATTTAAGCGCAATGCCAAATAATAGAAAAGCGCCGAAGCCAGGCACAATAAACTGCAAATCCTGCAAATCAGGGTTATAAAGAATTTGGATATGTGTGTTCAGTGGACTCAACGGGCTGTGAATCAAACTGATCGCATATTGCTGTGAAATCGCAACAGCGTTGCTATATGCGGATTGCGCCGCGAACGAATCGGAACCATCCACCACCATTAAGACATTCGCGTCTTTCTGTTCAACATGATCTGCAAAATCTGACGGAATCACCAGACCGATGCTGGCTTGTCCACTATCGATGGTGTGAATCACACTGGCCTGATCGGGAACCATGCTGACGATTTCGAAGCTGCCCGAGTCTGTAAAAGCATTCAGATAAGCACTGCTCGCATCGCTCCGACTTTGATCTGCCACCGCCATTGGAATATGGTTTACGTTGTTGTGAATGGCAACCGCAAACAGAACCAACTCCAACGCCACACCGACCGGCATTCCGATGATGACCAGGGGAATCCGAAAGAGTTGGATAAATTCCTTTTGCGTGATGGCCCAGATACGTTTCAGCATGGACATTTCCTTGATTAAGATTTTGTGCTTGGAGGGGCGACCAAAAGCCCATTCACTGTAAATTCAACAATAAACTCGCGGGCGTTTTTCAGTTCAGTCGGAGAATACGAATCGAAATCTGGAAGCAGAACTTTATAGAAAGGCAAAAGTGACAAGTAGAGCACGCCCGTGAAAAGCGATGTGGAGAGTTGCAACATTGGGTTCAACTTGGAACGCAACAATTCTTCGTTTTGTAGCTTTGTCACAACTGGTGCAAAGTCATTGAGATCGTCAAAATCGCGCTGTGAAAGGATTTGGGAGTAAGTCTGCCAACCTTCGGCCATCTCCCACATATACATCCGTT
>DATKNJ010000186.1:0-6620 GCA_035541395.1 Anaerolineales bacterium | reverse complement strand
GATTTTTACGACGCCGATGATTTTCATCCGCCCGAAAATGTTGCCAAAATGGCGAATGGGATTCCGCTCGACGATTCTGACCGCGCCCCTTGGCTTGCCGCGCTTCACGATTTAATTTCCTCCTCGCTGACAGCGAATCGTCCTGGCGTCTTGGCTTGTTCCGCGCTCAAGGAACGTTATCGTCGGCAATTACTGAAAGACAACGGCGATGTGCAATTGGTCTATCTCAAAGGCCGTTATGATCTGATCTGGTCGCGCATGTCGGTGCGCAAGGATCATTATATGAAGCCGCGCATGCTCCAGAGTCAGTTTGAGACGTTGGAAGAACCCGTGTATGCGCTAACCATCGAAATATCAGGCTCAGTGGACGAGATTGTGGAAAAGATCATTGGACAAATAGAGTAAAAATATCATGCCCTCTTGGGAAGATTTGTTACAGCAAAATCTAAAACCATCTGATGACGGTACTGTGCGCCTTCGCACTTGCCTGATGGGAATCGGCAGTGACTTGCGCGGCGATGATTCTGTCGGTTTAATCGTTGCGCGTGCCTTGCTTCAAGATAAACAGATTGCACAAGTATCTGGTCTCCTCATCCTGGAAGGTGGGCCTGCTCCTGAAAATTACACCGGGAAAATCCGCGCCTTTCAAGCGGAGTTTGTTCTGCTCATCGATGCCGCGCAGATGGACGAAGCGCCCGGCGCGATCCGATGGATTCCAATGGAAGCGATTGACGGCATGAGCGCTTCAACCCATTCGTTGCCGCTATCCATGCTGGCGAGTTATCTCAGACATGAACTGAATTGCGAGGTGGGGGTGTTGGGCATTCAGCCGGGACAAAATGAAATCGGCGCGGAACTCAGCTTACCAGTCCGCGCTGCTGCGAATGAAATCCAAATGGAAATCCGCGAACTGTTTTTATAAATCCCGATTTTGAAAAATGTTGACCGCGGCCGCCAGCGCGAGCACAAGATAAACAATCGCATAAACGACCATCAGGATGCTCGGCACGGAAATCGCGCCGAGAGGCGAAATGCCCAAAGCTGCGGCCAACGGCGTTTGCATTTCAAAAGAAGCGCGCCGCCAGAGCGCCTCGCTTGGAATGATCAAACTGGTGACGATGCCAACTTTCACAGCAGTTGTGTAATGCAGCACCGCGCCGATCTGCTCGATCCAACCGCCGATAAAGCCCAATCCATATAAACCAAACACAACACCGCCTGTGGCTAGCCCAGGCATCGCGCTGGAACAGGCGAGGGAAACAGTCATGATCAGCAGAGCTTCCAAATAGATCAGTACCAAACCGGCCAACAGATTCGGCGGCGAATATCTGGCTTGGATGAAAACGCTGAGCACTGTTCCGCCGGACATCAACAAAGAGTAAGAGACTAGTAATCCGGCAAACCCCAACCATTTGCCGAGCACCACGTCCGAACGTTTCACGGGCTTGGTGACAATGGTTTGAATTGTTCCCGAATTGATTTCGCCTGCCAGTGTGTCTGCTCCCAGCAAAGCTCCCATCGCAACGGATAAAAATGTGACTGCATATAATCCGGCCAGCGTTACAAAGTTGACGCCTTCTGCTTCGGCCAGACGTTGTGCAACTTGTGGAATATCAGGATTGGGATGAGTCGCGTTGACGTAAATCATGTGGAACCCAATCGAGAAAATGAGCAAGAAACAGATTCCAAGAATAAGTCCGGTTAAGACAATGCGGCGGCGGACCGCTTCGCGGAAGGTCATGCGCGCGATGATCCAAATCTTTTTCATAGTCCGCCGTCCTTCCCAACGGTTTCGATGAAGATCTCTTCGAGCGAGAGTCGGTTAGGAATCATGGCATACACATTTGCACCTTGCGCGACCAGATAACGATTGATCTCAGGCAAGTCTGTTTCGTTATGAATTGTGATAGTTAATTGCTCGCTATCCATTTTGATGTTGTTTCCCCAATGCTCGAGGCCGGAGAGGATTTCCGGAGTCAGCCCAAGCGCGCGGATAGTCACTTGCGAAGAGTTTTGATCGAGCGAGGCTAATTCAAGGATGCGCACCACTTCGCCATGACGGATGAAAGCCACCCGGTCGCACGTGACCTCGATCTCGCTTAGTAAATGAGAGTTGAGGAAAACGCAGGTCCCTTCTTTACGCGACTCATGGATGATGTCCCGCACCAAGCGGCGCCCGACCGGATCGAGACCGGAAGTGGGTTCATCCAAAAAGACCAGCGCAGGTCGGTTCAACAAAGCCTGTGCCAGGCCGATGCGCTGCAACATCCCTTTTGAGAATGTGCGCAGTTGTTTGTTGCGAAACTCTGCCAGTCCAACGCGTTCGAGCAGTTGATTCATGCGCGTTCTTAGATCCTGCGGCTGCATCCCAAATAATTCGCCATGCAGTTCCAGAAACTCCCCAGCGGTCAGCCATTCTTGAAAACGAAAATGTTCCGGTAGGAATCCAACTCGAGCTAACGTGGCGCGGTCACCGATGGGAGCGCCGAGCAGGCTGGCCTTTCCCGAAGTCGGCGCGACCAAACTGAGCAGCATCTTCATGGAAGTGGTTTTTCCCGCGCCGTTCGGGCCGAGAAAGCCAAACACCTCACCCTGCTCGACTTGCAGGGTGAGGCTTTTCACTGCGGCTTGATTGCCGAATACTTTTCTTAATTCTTCGGTTTTGATTGCTGCAACGGTCATGAAAATTTTCTATGGAAGGGAATTGGCCATATCCAAGGCTTGCTGTGAATTGGCACCGAGCCCGCTAATGGCATAGACGATTCCGTCTTTGATCCATAGCAAAGCATACTGTGGCAGATCATTCGACGGGCGTTGGATTAGCGTACCGGTCACGCCATCCACAGTGACCTGTTCATAGGTGGCCGCGTTCTTGGGTATCGGCACCACCAATGTGGAAGTCCAGTCTACACTGTTGCTGAAAGCTGCGGCCTCGTCACTGCTCATGCCGGTGAACTCCAGACCGATCTGCGCCAGTTGAGCCACATTGACATCTGCGGGAGCATCGACAGTTGGACTGGGCACTTCCGCGAGGATAACACAATCCGGATAGTCGCGAGCAGGATTCCGAGAATCGCTATTGTTCAACGTATCGGCTTCCGGCTTGGGGCAGGTTCCGTATCCCACGCTGACTGCGGACGGGATGTTGACCGATATCTTCGCTCCGTCAATCGAATCCGGCAGAACCAAATCGCTGCGTCCCGCTTCATCGAGCAACGCCTGTGCTTTGGTGCGATCCACGGTGAATGTGAAGGCAGTGGCACCTGTTACATTGATTTCAGAGGGAGTCATCCCTTGAGGTAAACGGACGGTAAAGCCGGTCAGTTGGCTGGCCTGATCTGCATCGGTCACAGCCACCGGGTCACCGGGTTTTTGCGTGACCGTGGTCGAGCTCGAGATCAGGTCATTGATCTGACTCCCAAGCGTATTGTTGCCTGTCAATTGCTGCAAGCCGGTGTAATCCACCGGAATGACCGTCACTTGCTGGACGCGGAACAGATTCAGTAATTCATCTGCAAAGGCGCGCGAACCGGGAAAAGCCAGCACCAGTGCCAGAATCAAAACCACTGCAGCTCCGATGCGCGCAACGGGAAAAGCGAACCATCTCTTTAGCATAGAAGTCTCCTTTTTCGTTAATATATTTCGCGAGAATCGAATCCATATTGTTTTTGCGGCCGGGACAGGTTCTTCTGCCACCGGGTTAAGGAAGGCGAGTTTGCGCGCGGTTGCTTGACTTTGCACTTGCAGTTGACGCTGACGCGTTTGGCATTCCGCGCAAGTTTCCAAATGGTGAAGATCGGACACGCTCGACTCATCGTCCAGGGAAGCGCGTAGTTCGCCGTCTGTCAGATGTTGATTCATTCTTCCTCCTCCGTAAGGGCCCGGTAGCGCTTTTCGAATTCGCGCTCGGCTCGCAATAACAATGGACCGATGGATGTGGGCGAAAGGTTCAAAGCCTGGGCCATGTCTTTATAGGCTATGCCGGAGTAGCGCATCACCAACAGTTGAGATTGTCTCTCGTTCATCGCAGCCAACACCTGGCGGGCGAGGCGATGTTCTTCCTGTTGGGCTAGCAGTTCGGCTGGACTACTTTCCGGTGCTTCATCCAGCACACCTTTTCCGGCGGTCAGCTCGTAATGTTCGCGGCGTTTGAAACTCCGGATGGATTGCAATCCAAGGTTGGTCGCCACGCGGTTGAGCCATCCATTCAAATTGAATTCGCCATCAGGCAGCGGATGATGCCGATACAACCGAGAAAATGTTTCCAGCGCCAAATCTTCAGCCTCGGCCGGGTCTCCGACGATCCGATATAACAATCGGCAGATACGCGCCCAGTGCTCCATGAACAGCGTTTCGAATTCTGAAGAGTATGGCTCAAGTTCTACGATCTCCTGAGCATTGGCTTTGCGTTTCTTCATTGAGATAATCATACTCTTGTGCAGCACATTCTGTTCACGGATTCTTAAAGCCTTTCCTACCGTTATAATCCCGCCCGGATTGAAAATGAGACAAGTGTCGCAGCGATTTTCTTGAATCCACTATCCACTTGACCAGTATAAAAACTCTCCCCAAGTAGGGTGAGTTTTTTGTTCTTGCGGCATAAAATAATGGGAATATGCCAGCCGATGGATGCTGGCATTACTTTGAGATGAGCTTATTGGAGATATTATGACCGACATAGTTGCACGACCCGCTGCCAACCCGATGAAGCGCGTGCTCGCAGTTCGCGACTTTTTCTTATTGTGGATTGGCCAAAGCACGTCTTTACTCGGCGATCAGTTTCACGCGATTGCCGGGGCCTGGTTGGTTTTAAAGTTGACCGGCGACCCGCTGGCGCTGGGTACGGTGCTAGCCTTGGGCGGAATCGCGACTGCCGTTTTCACTGTGATCGGCGGCGCTATCACAGACCGGATTTCGCCGCGCAAAGTGATGTTGACTTCAGACGCAATTCGTTTGTGCCTCTCCGCCATGCTGGCCACGCAAATCTTTACCGGCACTCTTCAGGTGTGGATGATTTACATTTACAGCCTGGTCGAAGGAATCGTTTCTGGCGTGTTTGCGCCCGCTTCGATGTCCATGGCGCCGCGGCTCGTCCCGCCGGAAGACTTGCAGGCCGGGAACTCGGTCATGCAAGGGAGTATGCAACTGATCCGTTTTGTAGGACCAGCTGTCGCCGGTGGTTTGATCGCTGCCTTCCCGAAGGAAAATGTGGGCGTCGGTTTGGCGCTCGCAATCGACGCGGTCACCTTTATCGCATCCATCGTGACCTTGTGGATGATGAAGAGCGGCGGAGAGGTGATCGTCTCTGACGGGACTCAAGCCAAGAGCAATGTGTTGCAATCTATTGTAGATGGCGTTCGCTTTGTGATCGAAGACCCGTTCTTGAAGTTTTTGTTTCTCTTGATTGCTGTGGCTAATTTGGCCTTTGGCGGAGCAGTGGCTGTGGGCGTGCCGTTTCTGGCTGATACGCGCTTCCCGGAAGGCGCGGCCGCGTATGGCTTGATCCTTTCCGGCTTCGCGGGTGGGAACCTGCTCGGCATCATTCTCTCTGGTTCGTTGCCCAAAATGCCCGGAAAAATGATCGGCGTTTTTATGGTCACGATGTTCCTTGTGCTCAGTGCAGGCGTTTCCAGTTTGGCATGGATCGCGTGGACGTGGGTTGCGATGGCCGATCTGTTTGTTCAAGGCGTGCTTAACGGCTATCTGAGCATTTTGTTGATTACCAGTTTGCAACAAAACACGCCCAAAGAAATGCTTGGCCGTTTGATGAGCATGGTGCTCCTGGCTGGCATAGTGTTGGCGCCTCTTTCCACGGCAATTAGCGGCGCGGTCTTGCATTGGAATGTGCCGGCTCTATTCCTGGGCGCGGGCGCGTTGCTTCTGATCTGCGCGGTTTATCTGATGAGACCACAAATGAGTCAGATGGTGAGCATGCGTTTAGTGGAAGTTCCATCTGAAAATATTGCGGAATAAAAGACATGAAAAAATTTCTCAAACTCATTGGTGTCCTCGTTGGATTTGCGTGTCTGGCCGTGATCGTTGTTATCGCGCTCATGCCGCAGATGGATCGCTGGGGCGCGACGAACGATGAGATCGCCGCTTCCTATCCCGGCGATGAGTTGGTTCCGTCACCGCGCATTACCTATACCCGAGCCGTGACCGTTAACGCCGCGCCCGAAGAGATCTATCCGTGGATCGTGCAGCTCGGCGCGGAACGCGGCGGCATGTACAGTTACAGTTGGTTCGAGACGAATATCCTGCACTGTGAGCTAATCAACGCGGACCGCATCCATGACGAGTGGCAAAATCTGAAAGTCGGCGATCAAGTCAAGATGTGCCCGGGAAATTTCGGCCCGCCGCCTTATCAGGTGGTGATGATTCAAAAGAATCAGGCGATTGTGCTGGGACATCAGGACAATGGTCAATGGATCGAGGTCTGGCAGTTCAACCTTGTCCCGCAAAGTGATGGGACAACGCGCCTCGTGATTCGCTCACGTAATGCCGCACAAGGTTGGTTCTGGGATTTGATTCGTCCGGGTGAATTCATCATGATGCGCGGTATGATGTTGGGAATTAAAGAACGCGCCGAGGGCAATTGAAACAGACACGAAAATAGAAAT